>JAGYPB010000001.1 GCA_018399135.1 Deltaproteobacteria bacterium
ACCCTTGCCACAGGAACCCCGATCCTGCGCAAGGACGACAGCTGAACAGTTACCCTTTTTTTTGACTTTTAGCAACTGGATTGCTATAAGGATTTCGCGGTTTTTTCCGCTGTTTTATCGCCGTATTTTACGTCCGAAATTTTATTTACCAGAGGGATCATTCAGACCATGTTGAATTTGCTGATTTCGATTACTGCATCAATATTCGCCACCGCATTGATGTTACGTTTTGTGACCGATAGTACCTTGATTGCCATGGCCGTTTCGACACTGGTTTTTATGGCAATTTTTATTTTGATTACCCGTATTGTGATGAAAAAAGTCGGTGTGCTGATGCAGTCGGCGCAAAAGGATGTTCTGGCCAACCGTGGTGATCGTGCGATTAAATCTCTCCAGGAGGGGATGAAGTACGGTGCCTGGCAATTTTACGTCAAGCCGCAGATCAATTCCCAGATCGGCAGCATCCATTATCTCAAGCGTGAATTTAACGAAGCTCTTCCCTTCCTGGAAAAGGGGTTTGTGCGAAATTGGGTCAGCATGGCGATGCTGGGGATCAGTTACCTGAAAAAAAACAAGCGCAACAAAATGCACGCAACCTTTGATAAAGCCATGACCGGTAATCGTAAAGAGCCGATGATCTACGCCCTCTATGCCTACTGTCTGGAGCAGGTCGGGGAACGCAACAAGGCGATCGAGGTTTTACAGAAGGGGATCAAAAAAACCGGAGGTGATGAGCGTTTGAGTGAGAATGTTGCGCTGCTTGAGACAGGGAAAAAAATGAAAATGAAGGGGTTTGGTGATGCCTGGTATCAGTTTCACCTGGAAAAGCAGGGAGCGATCATCAAAAAGCAGACCAAGGCACTGACCGGACGCCGCAAGCAGGTTCTCAGGTAGCGCGTTTAATGGCCAGGAACAAGAACAGTAAATCAGCTGCTGAGAAGAAAAAACTCAACAACCCCTTTGGCTCGCTGAAGGGGTTTGCTGTTTCTGCAGAGGAAACTTCTTCTACGGGGGCGTCAAAGGAACCTGCTGACATATCGGTGCCGGCTGACGAAGAGGTTGACTTTGATGCACAGATGGCTCGCTACGGAGTTCAGCGTCTGAATACTGAAAAATCGGAAACAGATCATGACAGGGCCGACCTGCCTGAAACTGGTGAACCAGACTTTGAAGATGGCGATGAAGAGGTTTTTTTGACGGCAATGAAAGGCCTCAATGTCCCTTTTGCTGATGTATATGGTACGGATGATGTGTTGTCTCCCCCTGTTCCGCGGCGGATGAAACAACTGCGACGCGGCACCCTGGTTCCCGATGCAACACTGGATTTACATGGTTTTGCGCGTCAGGATGTGGAGGCAAAATTGATGTCGTTTATTACCAATGCGCGCCATCATGGTTGGCGGGTTCTGCTGGTGATTACCGGAAAAGGGTTGCATTCGCCGGAAGGTGAAGGGGTGCTACGCTCGGTAGTTGAGGATTTTTTACAGCACAGTGGTAATGATCAGGTCGTTGAGTGGGGGCGTGCTCCGCGGCAGTACGGTGGTGATGGTGCTGTCGTATTGTTCCTGCGTCCTCAGCTGGGCTGATACTGTTAAGGCCATTCATCTTTCGATCCCCGCTTTTCTGTGCTAGGTTCTGTATTCATAATCGTTACGAAGACTGTATCGACTGTTTGGACTGTTTGGACTGATTTGAGTTTTTTAGCACTTTAAAACCTCTGCTATGAAGAGTTCCTGGTTATGACGTCAGCTGGAAACATTGCTCTCGACGCGATCATTGATCGTACCCTCGCCGCTCTTGCCCCCATCGATCCACAACAGCAGCCCGGAGATGCCCCTTTCCTGGCGTTGCGAGCGCGCCAGAAGGAAGGCAGCTTCCGGTTGGCTGTTCTTGGACAATTCAAACGCGGTAAAAGCACTTTTCTTAATGCCCTGCTTGGTGAAGATCTGCTACCAACCGATATTCTACCTGTCACTGCAATTCCAACTTTCATACAGTCCGCTGAATCAGTGACGGCCAGTGTCTTTTTCGTCCACCAAGAAGCTCCCGTTACTTTTGAGCAGGAACAGGGGGGGCGTCTTGGGGAGTTTTTGCAGACCTACGTAACTGAGGCAGGAAACCCTGATAACCATCGTCAGGTGGAGCGGGTTGAAATCGGCCATCCGGCGGCGATTCTTAAACAGGGAGTCGTGCTGGTCGATACGCCAGGGATTGGGTCTACCTTCCGGCATAATACCGAGGTTGCCTACCAGATTCTGCCACATTGTGATGCGGCATTGTTTCTGGTGTCACCTGATCCCCCTATTACCGAAGCTGAAATTACCTATCTGCGCGAAGTACGTGAGCTGTTGCCGCGTACTTTTTTTCTGTTGAATAAAGTCGATTTTCTCAATGAGAAGGAAAAGGTCGTTTCTTTGACCTTTCTGGCCGACCAGCTTAAACCCCTTTGTGATGGAACGCCGCAGGTATTGCCTGTCTCTGCCAGAAACGGTCTGGCTGCCAGACTGGAACAAGATAAGGACCTGTGGAAAAGCAGCGGCATGTATCAGGTTGAACAGAACCTCATCGATTTTTTTGCGCGGGAAAAACAGCAGACCCTGGAATTATCATTACGTCGCCGGCTCAAGGATCAACTCAATACTCAAATCATGCACCTGCAGTTAGCCCTCGAGGCATTGCGTTTGCCTGAAGCTGACCTGAAAAACCGGATTGACCAATTTCAGGAAATCATGCCCGTTATCGAGCGTGAAAAACAGGCCTCGGCTGATGTGCTTGTCGGTGACCTGAAACGCATTGTCGCCGCCCTGACTCAGCAGATTGAGTCGTTGCGGGCAGCAGCTAAGCATCAAATCATGCCGAAGGTCGAAGGTGTGATTGAGTCTGTTGCCGATACCGAAGAGCTTGAGCGGCAGGTGCGTACCATTGTAGCTGCGCAGTTACCGGTATTTTTTACTCCGGCTCTGCGTCAGGTAGATGATGCCACCAGACGTAAGGCAACGGATATCCTTTCCCTGCATCAGAAACGCTGTGAGCAATTAATTGGACGAGTTCGCAAAACCGCTGCGGAACTTTTTAATGTTCCCTACCATGCCCCTTTGGTAGAGCAGGTTTACGCCCACTTCGAACCACCGCAGTGGAGCCAGGAGCTGTTTGTGTCTGATATGGATCCCCTCGGACAAAAAATATCCCGCAAGTTGATGACCAAACGTTTTCGTCACCGCCGTACCGTACAGCGCTTGCGTGAGCAAACGCAAAAGCTGCTTAACGAAAATATCGAACAGATGAACTGGGCTTTAAGGCGCGGTCTGGATGAGAGTTTTCGGCGTTATGGTTTTGAGCTCGATGAGCAGCTGGATAAGGTCATTGGGGCAACCAGGGCAGCGATGGATATTGCCCTGCAGAAAAAAACGACTCGGCATCAGCAGATTGAGGAACAGATGGCTCTGTTGGAGTGTACCATTACCGAGTTGCAAAACCTGGCGCAGCAGTGCCGGGTGGCCGAAGATTTGATCTGATCCAAACTGGTTTTCAGGACTCTGGCGGCAATGCGTCGGGTGTGTGTGTGTGTGTCGCTACTACTTCTGTCTCTTTGGTCGGTCTGGTTCGGCGTCGGCGCTGTGGGGCTTTCACTGCAGTTGCTGCCTCTGGCTGTTCCTGACCCTGTTCATCACCGGCTTTTTCATTGCTGGTTTTCTCCTGAACGGTTGTTCCGTCACTTTCATTTTTGTTTGACTTGTTTGGGCCCCTCGTTCCCTCGTCTGCCGCTGATACGGGTGTGGTTTTGCGCGTGCGCTGTGGCCGTTTCGGAGTCGGTTTTTCCACCTGATTTCGGGCGTCAGCGGGAGCGTCTGCGGTTATTGGCACTGATGCTGTCTGAGGAGTGACGGCTGCAGCGCTTTTAGTCGAGCGTTGGCGGGGTTTGCGCGCAGTTTGTTTTGCCGGCTTTGGTGCCTCCTGAGAACTTTCTGCAGGTTCAGATGTTTCAGCAACCTGTGATTTTTCTTCTGCAGTGGCTTCTCCTGATGGGGTATCGGTATCTGCAATATTGGCTGTCCGGCTTTTTCTCGCCGGGCTTTTGCGTGCCGGGCGCGCAGGGTTTTTACTACTGTCAACCTCTTCCTGCACAGATGAATGTGCATCTGTTGATATCTCTGCTGCTGCCGGCGGTGGTGTGTCGGCGGTATCTGCTGCTGGAATATCGGATTTCGTGTGTTGGGCCTCTGTCTCTTCGCCCTGGATATTTTTAGGTGTTGTCTTGCGGGGTCGGCGTGAACGGCGCTTGGGTTTTGCTGTTTCAGTTGTTGCTGTTTCAGTGGTTGTGGTTTCCTGACCAGCTGCCAGTGCAGTGGCAGACTGACTATCAGTGACCTTTTGTTCAGAGGATTCTGTTGATTGTTGCTCCGCCAGGTGCGACGTTCCCTGCTGGCCAACAGGACTGGTGGTTACCGTTTCTTCACTAGATGTTTCAGTGGTTTGCACTGCCGGTTTTTTCCGCCGTCTGCGCCGGCGTTTTTTTGCCGGAGAAGGTGTCTCAGCATTTTCCGCAGATGGTGTGGACGCGACATCGTCAACCGCTTCTGCTGCACTTGTTTGCTCATCAGGGGTATCTATAGTGTTGCCGGAGTCAATTTGTTCGTCCTCAATCTTTGCTTCAGCCAGAGCCATTTCGATCTGGTTGGCATGGGACACAGGAGCACTCCTGGTTTCTTCGTTGGTGTCTTTTTCCCGTTTGAAACTTTCCAGATGGAGTTCGCCGGGGAGCAAATCCGATTGGCCAAGGATGGTGACTTTAAGGCCGAGGAGAATTTCAAGCTGGGTTATGGTATGCCGTTTTTGATTCAACAGGTAGTTGGCAACTTCGTAGGGGACACGTGCCTCGATGTGACCGATCTGACCTTTAGCTGCAGCCGTGTGCGCCTGACGTAAAAAGGATACAGCCTGGGCTTCGATGCTCTTGATGCGGCCAAGACCATGGCAATGTGGACATTCCTGGTAGGCGCCGACACTTAATACCGGTTTGATACGCTGGCGACTCAATTCGAGTAGGCCAAATTGGCTGATTCTACCGACGGAAACACGGGCCTTGTCGTTTTTCAGGGCTCTGCGCATTTCCTGCTCGATTTCACGAATATGTTTGCGATCGCGCATATCGATGAAATCAACAACGATCAGCCCACCCAGATCACGTAGACGCAGCTGACGCCCAATTTCGGTAGCGGCTTCCATGTTGGTTTTGACCGCAGTACCTTCGATTCCGCTTTCGCTCGACATTTTGCCGGAATTGACATCAATGGCAACCAGCGCCTCTGTCGGGTCGATGACGATTGAGCCGCCGGAAGGTAAGGGAATCTGGTTGCGTGACAGGGTGTCGATCTGCTCTTCAATCTGGTAGCGTGAAAAGATCGGGCGGCGTTCGCGGTGGCGTTTGACCAGATGGGTATGTTCCGGCATCACCAGCGCGAAAAAGTCTTTGGTATCGTTAAACACCTTCTCATCATCAACCAGTACTTCATCCATGTCGGTGCTGAAATAGTCACGGATGGAGCGGATTGCCAGGTTGGATTCCTGGTAAAGCTGTGCCGGCGCTTTAACTTGCTCTTTGCGTTGAAGGATGCCTTCATAAAGGCGTACCAGATAGTCGAAATCACGCTTGAGCTCTTCTTTTTCCTTGCCGATACCGGCGGTGCGAACGATATATCCCATCTGGTCAGGAAGGTTGAGCTCGGCCATGGTTTTTTTAAGGACTTTGCGTTGCGCTTCTTCGGTGATTTTTCGTGATACTCCCTTGGTGGTGCTGTCCGGCATCAAGACCATGTAGCGACCGGGCAGGGATAAGAAGGTTGTAAGAGCAGCGCCTTTGTTGCCACGCTCTTCCTTAACGACCTGGACAAGAATTTCCTGGCCACGATGGAGAATGTCAGCGATCCGTGGTCGGCCATTGGTCTGGTTTCTGGCTGGGTAAAGTTCGAAGTGGACTTCACTGATCTGCAGAAAGCCGAGTTTGTCAGCACCATAATCAACAAAAGCGGCCTGTAGCCCGGTTTCCACTCGAACGACAACCGCTTTATAGATGTTTCCTCTACTTTGTTCCTGACCGGCCAGCTCAATATCAAGTTCGCTCAGTACGCCATCAACGACAATCGCCACCCGGTTTTCCTCCGGATGGGAGGCATTAATCAACATCTTTTTACTCATCTTTAAACCTTTCTGTCCGCAACTTTTGCGGTACCTGGTGTCAAGTCACCACTCCGGACCTCACCGCAATGCGGGGTCAGCAGAATAGTGCCTTGGCACTAAACGATTGTGGAACCGCCGGGGAAATCAAGGGATTATGATTCCGGCGGGCAGGGGTGTATCATCGGCCTCGACGCGACAGCGATCGCGGAAGCACGTTCCATATCAGAATATTCCGGTTCGTCATTCTAGCAGAGAACGCTACAGAATGAATATGGGAATTATCTGCGCTTGAAATTTTTATGCAATTGAACGCCACAGTAGTGATTGATTGGGCTGCTGGCCATTGGAGAATCGTCCGATTTTTTTCCAAAGGGTTTAAAAATAGGTTATCATTATGGCAAGTTATAACTAACAAGGCGATTGAGGGGCTGGATAGACGATTTTGGAAAGGAGAACTCCATGATCAAAAGTAATGTCTGGACACCGCAAATGGAAGCTATGCTGCAAGCCTGGTATAAGGAACAGCAACTGGATGATAAGGGTAAGCCTGCTCCCTGTGTTACCCTGACCCGTGAGTTTGGATGTCAGGCCTATGCCCTGGCCGAGGCCTTGCAGAAACGTCTTAACGCTCGCACCGAAGGTGAACCCTGGGTTATCGTTGGGCGCCAGGTCATTGATGAGGTGGCCAAGTTGTCGGGATTTACGAACGAGCAGATTGAAAAATCGGAAAACACTCCGGCTTCTTTAAAATCAATTTTCTCCATGTTCCTTGACCTTAGCAGCGCAGAGGAAACAGAAGTTTTTGCCCATATGCGTAGCGTGATTCGGGGCTTTGCCAAGCGTGGTAATTGTATCATTGTTGGCCGTGGCGCTCCTCATATTACTCAGGATCTGGCAAACTGCGTGCATCTGCGACTGGTAGCGCCGATGCAATATAAAATTGATCATATATCCAGAAAATTCAGTATGAATCTGGATCAAGCTCGTGAGCATATCGATCGTTTGCAAGGACAGCGCGAGGCTTTTGTTCAGCGTTTTGTTGACGAGAGCTCTGATGATCCTAAACTCTATCATCTGATTATGAACGATGCGCGGATGAATACTGAGGGACTCGCACAGCTGGTTGATGAATATATGCACCGGTTGCAGTAATAAATGCTGATCGTACTGATTGCAGCCGATTAGCCATATGTCATTATATTGTTCGTCGATCATCATGAGAAAATGGAGGTTTCCGTCTGGAACCTCCGTTTTTTGTATCTGGGCGGCCACTATGTTATACAGAACGGCTCCTTTTCCTCTTTGCTGACCAAACATGTGCAGAGCTATTTCTTATGTTACAGCTGAAAAATATTGATAAATATTTTGCTGACCGTCGCCTGTTTTCCGCTATTGACTGGCATATCCGCCCGACTGACCGGATCGGTTTGTGTGGTGCCAATGGGGCCGGTAAATCGACCCTGCTCAAGCTTTTGGCCGGCCAGGTAGAGGTCGATGGTGGCACCATGCAGGTTGCCAAAGGAACGACCTTTGGTTATCTGCCGCAAGAAGGTCTGGTTCATCAGGGGCGCTCTCTGGTTGTTGAAGCACGCAGCGCATTAGCGCAGTTACAGCAGATGGAGAAAGAGATCCGTCAGCTGGAAAACTCTCTGGGTGTGCAGACAACCCCTGCCGAAATGGAGTATTACGCGCAATTGCAGCAAGAATTTGAACAGCGCGGCGGCTACCTGATGGAAGCCGAGGTTGGCAAGGTGCTCCACGGCCTCGGTTTTTCTGCCGAGGACTTCGACAAGCACTGTGAACATTTTTCCGGTGGCTGGCAGATGCGCATTGCGTTGGCCAAAATATTGTTGCAGCGCCCGAATCTATTGCTCCTTGATGAACCAACTAACCATCTTGACCTACCTGCCCGAGACTGGCTGGAGGGGTATCTGCAGGCTTATCCATACGCTGTGGTTCTGGTCTCCCATGACCGCTTTTTTCTGGATCAGGTCGTTACCAGGATCGTCGAGGTCTGGAACGGGGCCCTGACAGAGTATCCTGGAAACTACAGCCGCTATATTCGGGCACGTGATGAGCGTATCGCTGCCCTTAAAGCCGCCAAGCAGCAGCAGGATGATGAAATTGTCCGGATAGAAGCATTCATTAATCGCTTTCGTTATCAGGCCAACAAAGCGGCCCAGGTTCAGAGCCGAGTGAAACAGTTGGAAAAGATAGAACGGATTTTTTTGCCGCCGGAGCGCAAAAAAATCTCGTTCAGTTTTCCTGCTCCGCCGAAAGGTGGGCGAGTTGCCATCACTCTTAGGGGGGCCTCACAGCATTATGGCGCATTGAAGGTGCTGGAGAAGGTTGATCTTGACATCCTCCAGGGGGAGCGTGTGGCGCTGGTCGGGCCGAATGGTGCCGGTAAGTCAACCTTGATGCGGTTGCTGGCCGGGGTCGAAACGCCAGTTTCTGGTAAGCGCGAAGAAGGACACAATCTGGTCCAGGCGTATTTTGCCCAGGATCAGGCGGTGACCCTGAATCCAGCCCGAAGTGTCTATGCTGAGCTGATGGCCGATGCGCCGGTCACTATGGTGCCGCGCTTGCGCAATATCCTTGGATCCTTCCTGTTTTCCGGTGATGATATTGAAAAACCGGTCAAAGTTCTCTCCGGTGGTGAGCGCAATCGCCTCGCGTTGGCCAAGCTGTTGTTACGTCCGGCTAACCTGCTGTTGCTTGACGAACCCACCAATCACCTTGATCTGCAGTCAAAAGAAGTGCTCCTCGAGGCGTTGAGAAAATATCAGGGAACCATTGTTTTTGTTTCTCATGATCGTTATTTTGTAGATTTTCTGGCCTCCCGGGTGGTTGCCGTTGGTGGAGGTGCCATCGACTCCTATCCCGGTAATTATGGAGATTTTCTGGCGGCTCGTCAGCAATTGGGGGATGTAACTCACAGCGTCAAACGGGTTGAGCAACAGGCCGATAAATCCCTCGATACAGAGCCATTGGAAGATAAAGCCGACCGCCTCAAGGCCCACGCACAACGCAAAGAAGAGCAACGTCAACGGCAACGGCGCGAGCGTGAGCTGAAAAGTCTGGAAGAAAAAATTGAGCAGGCTGAAGGGGAACTCTCTGATCTTGAAAAAAACATGGCCCAGCCTGACCTTTATCAGGATCAGAATCAGTGGCGGCATACCAGCCAGACCCACGAGGAATTGCGCCGACAACTGGATCATATGTATCTGTCCTGGGAACAACGACAGAAAACTGAATGTTGATAGTAGCGCATTAAATGCGCATTAAATGTACCGATTTTCAAGTTTTTTTGTTAGAATGTTACGTTTATACTAGGTGATGGGAAGGCAGGTTTCAGCCTTGGAGACATAAATGCTGTATCTACCCAAAGGGAAGGTTGTGCGCCAGCAGGTTAATCCGGCACGGATCATCTGCCGGAGGCCATGGCCAAGTTGCGGGCTGAAGATTCACCGGCTATTTGCGTTTTGATGCACAGCAGGGTATCGGGATTGTACTTTTTCAGGTGGTTAAATCAGTTCTGTGTTTTTTCCAGTGAGAAGGATCCGGACAGATTGCCTACGATGCCATTGCCAGAATATTTGAAATATCGATAATGGGGAAGCTCGCCTCAATATCTACCAGGTGTCAGCTGATCTGGTCATTGCTATTCATGCGCTGTTGCAGGGGGACTACCTTTGTTGCGGCGAAGACTTGAGTTGTTTTGATGTGGCTGCCATGCTCGAACGGATCAGCACAGAAGGTCTGGAGTGCGTGTATTCGGGTTTATGCCGACGATCGTGCAACGTTGATTTTTTTACGATAATGGTTATCCTTGGGTTTTTTCACGAAGGGACGATAGATTTGCAACAGACCGCTGATGTAGCACATTCGTTAGCAGCTTTGGCTCGATGCTCGTCTTGATCTGGTGGAGATCCAGATGCCGGCCAGATCGTTCTGGCGGATCTGATGAACACTGCAAGTTTGTCGCCGATCTGGCAAAGGCCCGTAAGGAACTGTTGGAGGAGCGCCGGCAATACGAAGAACGTGCCATGACCTCGTCGAATCAGGAGTGATATCGGTTCATCGGTTGTGTTTATCTGCCTTGATTAGTTGACCCTTCTGGTAGGTTAGTTTATATCTAACAATATTGTTTGATTGGTATATCTGTAATTAACTTTCTAACAGGAGCTTACAATGAAAAAAAAAAAAATTGTGGCGTTGTGCGTGTCCCTTGTTCTGTGTCTGGCGGTCTCAGGCGTTTCTGCCCAAAACCATTAAGCTTGGTAAGCCGTTTACCCTCATTCGGGTGAGACCTTGCGCCGTACGGTATCCTTAATATGCGGGCGGCCCAACTGGTGGTCAAAGATGTTAACGCCAAAGGTGGAATTCTCGGTAAACAGGTAGAATTGCTGATTCAGGACGAGCAGTGTGATCCCAACATTGCTACCAATGTCGCGACCCGTCTGGTGACTGACGGTGCTCACGTGGCCCTGGGGGTTATCTGCTCCGGTGCAACCCGGGCAGCACTTGGTATCTATCGCGAGGCAAAGATTCCGGTCATACTGTCAGCGACTACTCCGCCGTTGACCCAGAGTGGCGAGTATCCCAACTTCTTCCGCACCATCGCTTCGGATGACATGCAGGCCAAGCTGGCGGTTGATTACGCCATTGACACACTGGGTGTTAAAAGTAGCGGTACTGCATGACCGTGGTGATTACGGCCGTGGATTTGCTGAGTTTGCCAAACAAAACCTGGATAAAAGAGGCGTCGAAGTGGTGATGTTCGAGGGGATTACCTCGGCGCCATGGACTATTCTTCAGTCGTCCAACGGGTTCGTCGCGAGAATGCCGACTCCCTGATTTTTGGTGGTTATCAACTTGAGGCATCCAAGTTGGTAACTCCAACTTGATGATTTGGCGCGTCGATGCCGTCTTTATCTCCGATGACGGGGTCAAGGACGATAGTTTTCTTAACGTTGCCGGTACAGCCGCCGAAGGGGCCTACATGACCTGGACCGAAGGATCTTCCGCTCTGCCCCTGAACCGTGCGGCGGCAAAAGCCTATCAAGAAGCCTACGGTGCCGAGCCGGGCGCGTTCTTCCAGGAAGGTTACGCCGCTACCCTGGCGTTGCTTAATGCGATCGAAAAAGCCGGCAGTACCGATTATGACGCCGTGGTTAAGGCATTGCGCACCGAGTACGTGGATACGCGCCGGTTGGCAAGATAAAGTTCGATGAGAAGGGTGATGCAGAAGGTGTCGGTTTCTCAATGTTTAATGTTCAAAATGGCAACTTTGTTGAGATGCAGTAGATGAGACTGCGTGATGTAGCAGGGATATTGCTCTAAATGTGATATCCCCTCTTTGATATCAGGCGGGGGACTGCGTGTGACAGCAGTCCCCCGAACTGTCTCAGGCCGGCAGCCCCGAAACTACGGTTGGTTACTTATATGGATATAGAATATTTTTTAGAGCTGTTCTTCAGTGGTCTGACCCGGGGAAGCATTTATGCTCTGATTGCACTAGGCTACACCATGGTGTACGGCATCATCCAGTTGATTAACTTTGCTCACGGTGAAATCTACATGATTGGGGCCTTTGTTGCCTTGATTGTCGCCGGAGTTTGTACCATTTATGGGTTGAGCGGTTTTGCGATTCTGATCCTTGCGGCGGCAATTGCCATCATGTACGCCGCAGCTTACGGCTACACCCTGGAAAAAATTGCTTACCGTCCCCTGCGAGGGTCGCCCCGTTTGTCGCCGCTGATCAGTGCTATAGGCATGTCGATATTTCTGCAGAATTATGTTCTTCTTGCCCAAACTCCTGATTATTTGCCCTTTCCCCGGCTGATTCCAGATTTTTCGTTCATGGATCCGGTGGCGCACATTATCGGATCGGCAGAGCTTGTTATTCTTGTCACTACCCTGGTGACCATGGTTTTGCTGACCCTGCTGATAAAAAAAACCCGGGTCGGCAAGGCGATGCGGGCGACTCAACAGGACTTGAGCATGGCCCGTTTGGTAGGAGTTAATGTCGACCGGGTAATTTCACTGACCTTTGTCATTGGTTCGGTTCTGGCAGCTATCGGCGGTGTTCTGGTTGCATCCTATATCGGTCAGGTTAATTTTTATATTGGCTTTCTTGCCGGAGTAAAGGCTTTTACCGCAGCGGTTCTCGGTGGTATTGGTTCGATTCCTGGTGCGGTGTTGGGGGGGTTGATCATCGGCTGGTCCGAAAGCTTTGCCGCCGGTTATTTTTCCAGTGATTACGAGGATATCCTCACTTTTGTTCTGCTGGTTGTCATCCTCATCGTCAGACCGGCCGGGATTCTCGGTAAGGTTCGCAAACAGAAAGTCTAGGTTTTAAGTTATGCTGCGCGAATTCAAACAGTCGATTCTGATCGCATTGTGGTTTGTGTTTTTGACCTTTCCCTTGATGGTGGTTCGTGTCAACACGATAGAAAATGTGGTGGTCTGGCGCTGGGAAAATATTCTGTGGGTTGCTATCGGTGCTTTTGCCTTGTCCTACTGTTGGCGTTATATGTTGGCGCGGCGACAGCGTCAGAATAAAAAGGCGGAAGAGGGTATTGATACCCGTGGCCCGTTGCAGGCGGCTCTCGACAATGTTGAGTTGCGCAACCGCGCAATGGCTGTACTTTTGACGCTGGCGCTTATATTTCCGCTGGTGTTTGATACCTATCAGACGAACATTATGGTGACGGCACTGATTTTTGTCGTATTAGGCCTGGGTTTAAATATTGGTGTTGGTCTTGCCGGCCTGCTTGACCTGGGTTATGTCGCTTTTTTCGGTGTGGGTGCCTACACCTATGCCATCCTTAACGCCAATTTTGATATGGGCTTCTGGATTGTGCTGCCCATCGGCGGGGTTTTGGGCTGTCTGTTCGGAGTTGTTCTGGGTTTTCCGATTCTGCGTTTGCGTGGCGACTATCTAGCTATTGTTACCCTGGGATTCGGGATGATTTTCAAGGTGGTCATGGAAAATTGGGAAACCCTCTCCCAGGGCCCGAGCGGTATCGCTAATATTGATCGTCCCGGATTGTTTGGTATTGAAATGACGCTGGCCCAGTCGACAGTATATATCTACTACATCATGATTGCTCTGGTCGTTTTGACGATTATCGTCACCAATCGGCTGAAAAACAGTCGGGTTGGGCGAGCCTGGATCGCCTTGCGTGAAGATGAGATCGCCTGTGTCGCCATGGGGATCGACATGGCCCGCACCAAGTTGTCGGCCTATGCCCTCGGCGCCTTCTGGGCGGGGATGGTTGGCGTGTTGTTTGCTGCTAAGACGACATTTATCAATCCCGCTGGATTTACCTTCATGCAGTCAGCCATCATCCTGTCGATTGTGGTTCTTGGGGGGATGGGGTCCATTCTCGGGGTCATTCTGGGGGCTTTTATTCTGGTACTGCTGCCGGAATATCTACGTGCTTTTTCTGAGTATAGGATGCTGGTATTCGGTGCTGCCATGACCCTGATGATGATCTTCAGACCCCAGGGGCTGATCAGCAACCTGCGGCAAATCTATCAATATAAAGGTTCGAAGGATAAGGCAGCTCATGACGGATAAAAAACACAAGTTGCTCGAGGTCAAAGGCCTGACTATGGATTTCGGCGGTCTGCGGGCTGTAGACAGCGTCTCATTGGCGGTTCATGAAGGTGAAATTGCGGCTCTGATTGGACCTAACGGCGCCGGGAAAACGACTTTTTTTAACTGTGTCACCGGAATTTACACTCCAACCAGCGGTGATATCCTGCTTCACCCCAAGGGGCTTGAGACCCGTCGTCTTAACGGGTTCAAACCGAATAAAGTCACAGAAATGGGACTGGCGCGAACCTTTCAGAATATTCGTCTTTTTTCCGGTATGACGGTTCTGGAAAATGTCATGATTGGACGACATTGCCGTACGTATTCCGGTATTTTCCGCTCAATTCTCCGTAATCGCAGCGTCCGTGAAGAAGAGCAGGAGACTATCGAGACCAGTTATCGGTTGTTGGAAAAGGTTGGCTTGGAAAAGTTTGTCAATGAATTCGCCCGGAATCTTCCCTACGGTGCTCAACGTCGCCTTGAAATTGCGCGCGCGCTTGCGACTGATCCTTTTTTGTTGCTACTTGACGAACCGGCAGCGGGGATGAACCCTTATGAAACCTCTGAACTTGATCAACTGATTTGCCGGATCAGCGAGGAAGAGCAGATTGCTATTTTGTTGATTGAACACGATATGAAATTGGTCATGAAGATTTCCAATCCGATTTATGTTATGGAGTACGGGAAAAAAATTGCGCAGGGTTCACCATTTGAAATCAGAGATAACCCCAAAGTGATTGAAGCTTATCTGGGAGAAGAAGTTGATGCTTAAGGTGCAGAATATTCAGACTTATTACGGGAATATTCAAGCGTTGAAAGATGTGACCATTGAGGTGGCCGAGGGGGAAATTGTTGCTTTGATTGGTGCCAATGGCGCGGGGAAAACAACAACGCTGATGTCGATCTGCGGGATCACTCCTTCTCGTTCTGGTGAGGTTCTCCTAGATGGCGATCCAATCCATGATTTGGCCCCGGAAAATATTGTAAAAAAAGGAATCGTTCAGGTGCCGGAAGGACGACGGATTTTTCCTGATATGACGGTGCTGGAAAACCTGGAAATGGGCGCATTTTTGCGCACCAACAAGCGCCAGATTCAACAGGATCTGAATTATGTTATGACGCTGTTTCCTATCCTGGAGAAGCGGCAATCCCAGCTGGGGGGCACCTTGTCCGGTGGTGAACAACAGATGCTGGCAATTTCGCGCGCATTGATGGCTCGTCCGCGAGTCTTGTTGCTGGATGAGCCGTCGCTGGGGCTGGCGCCGTTGATCATTAAACAGATTTTTGAGATAATTCGTCAGATAAACAAAGAGAACAATACCACCATTTTTCTGGTTGAGCAGAATGCCAATCAGGCTCTTAAGCTGGCCGATCGTGGTTATGTTATGGAGAATGGCAGAATTACCCTGGTTGATTCAGCTGCGAACCTGCTGTCTAATGCGGATGTTCGCAAGGCTTATCTTGGGATCTGACCCGACCTCTGCCTGTTTGTTTGTCCCGGTGTGGATACAACATGCGTAAGCTGTTTTCAACAGTAACCAAAAAAGTCGTGATCGGTTATCTGGTCATCGTTCTTTTTACCCTTAGTGCTGTTGGTTATGCCCTCTATCAGCTTCACCAACAAACCCGCCATACTGAGCATCTGGTTGAAATTGAATTTTCAACTTTTGATGTGCTGCGTGATTTGCAACAGAATCTGCTGGCCCTGGAAAATATTGAAAAACAGCTATTGATCCTGCGTGATACAGAGCTGGTCGGATTGCGCCAGAATCGAAATGACGAACTTTGGCATCACATCATGACTTTGCAGGGGTTACCTGTCAATGAGAAGAGCCAGACCCTGCTGAACGTTCTCGATGCATATCGTCAGGCAGACAAGCACCTGGCCGAGGCCCTGCTGCTTGAAGACTGGGAGCAGGCAACGATTCTTTCCGGTCGGACGATGGTACCGCTGCGAACCCAGATTGTTGAATTACTGGTGGAATACCGGGAACGCAAGCAGAGACAGATAAATACCGACTTGACCCGTTTGTCACAACAGACCAGCGCAGCTTTTCGCGCTACGGTTCTCTTGACCCTGTTCGGAATCGGCCTTTCTGCGCCGGTAATATTTGCTGTTATTATCAGTATACAACGCTCGGTCAGAGCCCTGAAACGCGCAACACAGTCGATTTCAGCCGGTTTTTTCGATCATCGCCTGGAACTCTCTGGTAATGATGAATTTTCTGAGTTGACCCATGATTTTTATCTGATGGGAGAAAAGCTCTGCGAGCTTGAACAGTTGCATCTAGATGCCAATCCATTGACCCTGTTGCCGGGCAATCGAGCTATTGATCGCGCCATCGACACCAGAATCAACCAGAACATCGATTTTTCTCATCTCTATCTCGATCTGGATAACTTTAAAAGTTATGGCGATCGCTATGGCTACAAAGCCGGTAGTGATGTTATCAGTCGGGTAGGTGATCTGGTTCAGGCCGTTGTGAATGAGCTTGGCAACCCTGATGATCTGGTTGGTCATATCGGTGGTGACGATTACGTAGTTGTCTCCACGCTGGATAAGGGCGAACTGTTGGCTCAGGCAATTGTTGCCAGGTTTGATGCGATCGTGCTCGATTTCTATTCGCCAGAGGATCGGCAGGCGCAATCCTTTGTCGGTAAAGATCGCTACGGGGTGGAACGAATATTCCCCCTGATGTCGATTTCCATTGCCGTTATTCACTCTACCCGTTACAAGTACCCTTCGCGTCTGGCCATCAGTCAGGACTGTGCCCGCCTCAAAGAGTATCTGAAACTTCAGGATGGCAGCACATATATGGTGGAGAAGTAAACGAAATGTACAAGTGGTTTTTTGTGCTGCTGAGTGCAGTATTTTTGTCGGGGTGCACGTTGTTTTTTCCCGCAGAGAAAGAATTATCTTCAGCACAACCGGAATCAGTTGATGCCCCTCAGCAGGAAAATGACCGCTATCTTGATGATTTTCTCGCAGGCGGTGATCTCCATGCTCTTGATCTGTTCCTTACTGTTACTCCTGACAGCAAACAGCAAAAAACGATGATTCGTCTTGTCCAGGAGTTAAAGCTGTGCCGCAGCGAGCATGATGACCTGATGGCGAAGCTGGAATCCGAAAGCCGGAATGTTGCTGATCTGGAGGGAATGAATCAGCAACTGCGGGAAACTATTGAGCAGCTTAAAGGCCTGTTGATCCAGTTGGAACAACGCGCTCACTGATTGTTTTACCGTCCTTGTCTTTTTTTACAGCCCCCATTTGGCCTTGTCTGACGGTTTTAATTCTATGGTTGCACCTCAAATGTCCTCACCGCCACCTCGTGGTGTTTTGTTACTTTATGTCGGGTTGACCCTGCTGAGTCTTAACGGACTGTTTGCCAAATTGATTCCCCTGGATGCTTTTACCATGACCCAATTGCGCAGTATCATTGCGGTCGGGGGGTTCTATCTGTTTTGTCGTCTTTTTCATATGCCTTTATAGTTTACAAAGTTTTAAAAGCAGCTGTTGGCGATTTATAGGCTTGGTCTGGTGATGGGGGTGCATTAGGTACTTTTCACATGCCGTAGATTTCAGCAGTGTGTCGGTTGGCATCGCGGCTCCCTCTTCAGGATATCCGATGATTGCCATCCTGCTCTCGAGCCACCTTGTTTGTAACCGCGTCGTTGCGGTTGCGTGATGTGTTTTCGGCATGATGGTTTCTGTTTGGCTACTGCTGATGGTTTGGCGAGATCTGGCTGGGGATTGTCCGGCAACATGCTCCAAGGGCGCCACGCTGATTGTTTTCCGCTATTGTTTTCGTACGGAATTTCGCGTGAAATATTGTATTTTGCTACGACTCCCAGCAGCACCTTGATGTTCATCAGTTAGTGGCAATCGCCATTCTGTTTTGTCCCATTTATCAATGTGCGAAGCCACCGTGCTTAGTAACCAAGACTGGTGGTTGCGCTGGTTTATGTTGGGTTTTGAGACCGCCGCTGCTCATACTGTACACGCCCAGTCTGAAATTTACTAACGGCAAAACCCGTTTCCTGATGCTGAGTTTGCATGCAACCACGATCATTTCCTAATTTTTGCTGCTTCAGTTTGATCCTTCCATGAAAGGCAACCCTTGCCACAGTGGGCTGGCTGGTGGTTCATTATTTTAATTGTTGCCATCTAAGCACACAGGTCTTTCCACGTTCAGGCACCGATAGCGTTAATCTCTCCCTCACCCAGTATCCGACAGTTGTTGTCAGCAATAAAAATTTGACGAAGATTTGTCACTATTTTAATATGGTTCTTCTTCCTGCACGACGAGATCAAAGGCGTTGCAGTTAGCTGTCGATTTTTTCGGTTTCCAGGCAGAATCGGCATAAACCCATTCGGTTTCAGCCCGACCACAAGGGTCTACATTCGGTGCAATCAAAAAACGATAGCGCCGCAATGAACGGGTTCTTCTCATGTTGCAGACCCAGGTTTGTATCTCCATTTCATCACCGGCAAATCCCGGTCGCAGATATTCAATCAGATGAGAACGTACTACCCAATTACTGCCTATTTGCCGATACTTATCATGAGTACAACCCTGGGCATCTGAATGCCTGATTGCTACATCTTGCATCCACCGGACATAGGCAATATTATTGACATGGTCATTGGCGTCATTGGCTTCGGGTGGAATGATAAAGCGGAAGGAAAAAATTTTTGGCATTGCCGACCTCAAAAGGTAAGGAAGTTGTTGGCGCCAATTGATGATACATCATTGGGTGCGGATGATATTGGTAATATATCAGATACAATATTCGCATTTTCTCGCAGGCCGGGCACATCATTGTTATGATCATTTAGTGAATCAACTGTTTAGCTTTTATCAGGAGGTGTAAATGAAAACCTATAGCAAGCTTTATATTGACGGTGGCTGGCATGCTCCGGCAAACAATAACCTTATCGAAGTCATTAACCCGGCGACTGAAGCTGTTATTGGAACCATTCCCGCTGGCGGTGCCGCTGATGTTGCCGCCGCTGTCGCCGCTGCTCGAAGTTCACTGTCTGGATGGTCGTCAACCAAACCTGGTATCAGGGCTGGTTATCTGACCCAGATTTACGAAGCCCTGGTGGTACGCGGTCCGGAGATAGCAGAGTTAATTACCAATGAGTTGGGGATGCCGATTAAACTTAGTCAACGTATTCAGGCGGGACTGCCAACGGTTGTGCTGGAAAGCTATATCAACCTGTTAGGGGACTTTGATTTTTCCGAACGTATCGGGAATTCGCTGGTGCTAAAGGAACCTCTTGGTGTTGTTGCTGCCATCACCCCCTGGAACTATCCACTCCATCAGCTGATGATCAAGGTAGCAGCGGCCCTTGCTGCCGGTTGTACCGTTGTTGCCAAGCCCAGCGAGCTGACCCCTCTCAATGCTTTTGTTCTGGCAGAGATTATCGATTCCAGTGGACTGCCGCCAGGTGTCTTTAATCTGGTTTCAGGGTATGGGGCGGAGGCAGGGGCATCTTTGATCTCCCATCCGGATGTCGATATGGTGTCATTTACTGGATCTACGGTCGTCGGCAAGGGCATTATGAGCCGTGGCGCGGAGACAGTGAAACGGGTGGCTTTGGAATTGGGCGGGAAATCTGCTGCCATCCTGCTGGATGACGCTCATCTTGAAACGGCTGTCAAGGCCACGCTAAGCAGCTGCTTTCTTAATTCCGGACAAACTTGCAGCGCCAACACCCGCATGTTGGTTCATCAGGATCAATATAATGCGGTGGTAGAGCTTGTTCGCTGCCATGTCGTACCTTACGTTCCGGAAAATCCTCTTAATACACAGGCACGTATTGGTCCGCTGGTTTCTGCCGGTCAGCGCGATCGTGTTCTTGAGTATATTCGCAGTGGCCTGGAAGAGGGCGCAGAGCTCTTGTTCGGTGGTGTTGAACCTCCTGATGGGTTGCCTCTGGGTTATTATGTGCGTCCGACGGTTTTTGGTCGGGTGACTAAAGAGATGAAGATCGCTCGCGAAGAGATCTTTGGCCCCGTATTATCGATCATGACCTATCGAGACGAAAACGAAGCCATTGAAATCGCAAATGATTCTGTTTATGGTCTGGCTGGTGGGGTCTGGTCGGCGAACCACGAGCGTGCTGAGCGCGTAGCTAAAAAACTGCAAACCGGACAGGTTGATATCAACGGTGGACGATTTAATCCCCTGGCCCCCTTCGGTGGTTACAAGCAGTCAGGAAATGGTCGGGAGTTGGGAAAATACGGGCTTGAAGAATTTTTGCAGACCAAGTCCTTGCAGTTTTGACCGGCAATATTCGCAATAAGTGAGAGCCCTTTTGTTGACTTTTCGGCCCGATCAGGTAGTATGCCTTGTGTAAACCGATGGTTTTTGTCCCAGCTATCGTAAATCTCGATATGGGGAGGGGCCCGATCTAAGGAGGTTTTTTATGGGCGAAGAGAAGCTGAAAAAATTGCTGGCTGGTCTGGGGATTGCCACCCTGGTTTCGGCAGCGGGCGTTTCCTTGCCACCACCGGCTAATGCCGCAAGTGGTTGAGGTTCCAAAGATGACAGTGCGGTCAGCACTGACAAGGAGCAACAACCTGCAGGCAGTGGTTGAGGTGGCCAAACTGACGGTGCCGTGAGCACTGATGATAAAAAGAAACCAAAACAGCCTGCAGGCAGTGGCTGAGGTGGCCAAACTGACGGTGCCGTGAGCACCGACGAAGAAAAGGAACCGGGAGACAGTGGCTGATAAGTCTCTTTATTGGTATCGTTGATACCAAAAAGTGTTTCACTGCTATTGAAAAGATAGCAAGATTTAATACACCAAAAAGGGTCGATGGAGCGTGGATGTTCTTTCGATCCTTTTTCATTACAGGAGAGTGGTCGATGTTCTTTCAGTATCAATGTCCGGTGACCTGGAGTCTGCTGCCGGCAGCCGTGCGTGTAAAGTGGTTGTCGGATACGACTGACGTTGCCGATGCCTGTGAGTGTTTGCGTCCGTTGGTTCCTGAATGTTCCTGGTTGCCGGATCTTGCTGCTGTTGAGCAGGCCTCTTGTCGCCTTAAGTTGCACCAGCGTCCGGCAAGCCATGCTGAGCATCCTCAGGGTCTCATGCTTAACCCTGCTCTTGAGGTGATAGAAGTCGCATGGCGCGGGTTGTTACAAATTCTTGAAGGAAAACTGACAGAGCCTCAGCCAGGGACTGAAGTTTTAATGTTCTGGCGTCATCCACGCAGCGGGGCTTTTCGCACAGGGGTTGCTTCACCGGCAGACCTGCTGGCATTCAAAATGATTGTTGAAGGTCTTGACCCTCGCGATGTAGCTGCTTCAACATCCAGACCTGTTGGTGTGATCGATCAGGCTCTGGAGCGGGCAGTCCTCAAAGGGTTGGTGTTATCACCACCTTCACAACTGGTGCGCAAAGAGCATGCGTTTCCGGTTGCCAGCCCGGTTGCACAACGATACATGCGCACACCGGCTTTTACCCTGCAGTGGCACATTACCCAGAAGTGCGATCTTCACTGTCGTCACTGCTACGATCGCAGCAGCCAGGAAGATGTGGCTCTGGAACAGGGGCTGCAATTGCTTGATCAGATGCGTGATTTCTGCCTGAAAAATCATGTATATGGGCAGGTTTCCTTCAGTGGTGGCAACCCATTTTTGCACCCGGGCTTTTTTTCACTTTATCAAGCGGCTGTTGATCGTAATCTGATGGTTGGCATTCTAGGGAATCCGGTCGATGAGGAGATGCTTCAAAAGTTGATAGCCATTGCGCCGCCGTCATTTTTTCAGGTCAGTCTGGAAGGGCTGAAAGATCACAATGATGAGGTTCGTGGAAAAGGAAATTTTGATGCTGTTGAGGCCTTTCTCAAGGTGTTAAGTCGCCATAAAATTCCTTCGCGAGTCATGTTGACCCTTACGGAAAAAAACATGGCAGAAGTTCTTCCGCTGGCAGAATTTCTGCGTGACAAGGTTGATCTTTTTACCTATAACCGGCTGTCCATGGTTGGAGAGGGTGCAGCGCTTCAGACAGCCTTGGGCCGCAAATATCAGGCCTTTATCCGTGACTATATCGCCGCCAAAAGCAACAATCCGATCATTGCCCAGAAGGATAATCTGATCAACATTGAGCGTCATCAACAGGAGATTGAATTGTTTGGTGGTTGCACCGGTTTCGGTTGCGGTGCGGCCTTTAACTTTGTTGCCATCCTGCCCAATGGCGAGGTTCATGCTTGCCGAAAGTACCCGTCACCCATCGGTAATATTCACCATAACAGTCTCGAGGAAATTTACCATTCAGATGTGGCCGGGGCTTATCGCCAAGGGCCGTCAGAATGTGCTGGCTGCCATCTGCACCCGGTCTGCGGAGGTTGCCCGGCTGTCACCTTCGGCTGTGATCTTGATCCTCTGACAAAGAAGGATCCCGCCTGCTTTATCAACAACGTCTGAAGTTGATTTGTTGTCTGTCCTTGTGCTGGGTTCGGACTCCTGAAGCAAGGCTTTTTGTCTCCATTGCTGGCGAAAAGCATCCCGTGGCATAGGATTCCCGACCCGGAGCTAAACAGATATGATTTATTCAACGAGTTCCGATTCAAAGGGCACCAGCAGGATTTCGATCCGCCTGTTCTGAGCGCGTCCTTCCACCGTTGTATTGCTGGCGACCGGTTGAAATTCACCAAATCCGGCGGCAATCATGCGATTGCCGGGCAATCCTACCTCCTGCTGGAGAAATTGGATAACGCTGGTGGCGCGGGCGGTAGAAAGCTCCCAGTTGCTTGGAAAACGTTGACTTAAATTGCCGCTGATCGGCACATTGTCCGTGTGTCCAGCTACCTGCAGAGCGCGTTCAGGGAAGCGATTGAGCACATCCCCAAGATTCTTCAAGACACTTTTTCCTTCCTCACGGAGCAGGGTCTTTCCCGAGTCAAAAAGAATCTGATTGAGCAGGTTGACGGTAAGTTTGCCTTCCAGGTTGGAGATGGTGAGTTCGCCGCGCTTGATTTCACCTTCTAGGGCATCTACCAGTTCCTCGTATGTATGTCTGACCTTGGCTAGCCGTGCTTCGCGGGCAATACGTTCTTTATCCAGAGCAAGATTAAGTTCTTTTATGTCGGCAAGCAATTCTTCGTTGTGAGCCTGTAATGCATTAATGCGCTGCTGATGAAGGGACAGATTGCCTTCCTGACGTTCATGGGTCGCGGTGGCAACCAGCAGTTCACGTTGTAGTCCTGAGTTGTCTTGTAACACCTCGGCAAGTCGTGAGTTGAGTGATGCCAGATCGGCATGCAGAATTTGCTTGTCCTGGCGCAATTCCGTTACAGTTGTGGTCAGCGCGGCCACATCTGCCGTCAGCAGCTCAGCTTCGTTGACCTTTTGTTGGTAATTGTTCTTGCTGACGCATCCGGCAGCCAGTATTAGCAGGGCGATCATAAATAAAATATTAAGAAATTTCATTTGTTGTTCCTCGTAAGAAGCGGTTTGATGTTATTGCTGATATGTCCTCATTATTCATCACAAGTAACGGAAATGTAAAGGAGATTTGCCGTCTTATCGACAGTGTTTTCAGTTGCGAGGGTGATGGGCGGTATGCTATAGATGAACCTAGTTTATGGCATAAGTTCATTGGTTTCGGGCCTGTTGGTATCCTTTCGTGGAGAAGCGAAGAATGCAGTTTGAAATTGAAAGAATTGTCCGCATGGCGCTGCAGGAAGATATTGGACTAGGCGATGTAACCTCTATGGCTATTATTCCGCGTGATACGACAATGCGAGCCGAGTTGGTCGCCAAGGACGATTTCGTTGTTGCCGGTCTTGATGTCGCTGCTAGCGTTTTTTGGCTCCTGGATGTAGATGTTCGCTTCGAGAAAATTTTTGTCGATGGCCAGAAGGTAAAAAGGGGGGATGTTCTTGCCTGGCTGAAAGGGTCTGCCCTGATGCTGCTGCAGGGGGAGCGGGTTGCCTTGAATTTGTTGCAACGTATGTCGGGGATTGCCAGCCTGACTGCACAATTCGTCGCTGCGGTTGAGGGAACAGGTTCTTTTGTCGTTGATACGCGCAAAACGGCTCCTGGATTGCGGGCCCTGGACAAATATGCTGTACGGGCCGGTGGTGGGCGTAACCATCGCATTGGTCTTTTTGATGGGGTTTTGATCAAGGAAAATCATATTGCCGCTGCTGGTGGTATCAGTGAAGCAATTTTCAGTGCCCGTAATAGACTTCCACACACCCTCAAAATAGAGGTCGAAACGCGTGATCTGGACGAGGTTCAGCAGGCGCTCGATGCTGGCGCAGATATCATTATGCTTGATAATATGACTAACGAAGCGATGGCTCAGGCGGTGACTTTGATTGATGGCCGCGCTCTGGCAGAGGCTTCAGGCGGAGTCACTCTGGAACGGGTTCGCGAGATTGCTGAAACCGGTGTCAATATCATTTCTGTTGGTGCGCTGACCCATTCGGTGGTCGCAGCAGATATCTCGATGCTGTTCAAGTGAGCCAGTTACCTTTGTCTTCTCGTGACCGCATTCTGGAATTGCTGCGCCAACATACAACTGTCTGGCTGTCAGGTGAAAAAATCAGCCGGGATTTGAAGTTGTCGCGCACAGCAATCTGGAAACAGATCAAGGCACTGCGTGCTTTGGGAATATCAATAGATGCTCAGCATGCCAGGGGCTACCGACTTCTTGGGGCGCCCGATCTGCTGTTCAGTGCGGATGTACTGAAGGGGCTCAGTACGGTGGTTATCCCCCGTTCACTTGAACTTGTTTCGACATTAGACTCAACCAACTCTCAGTTGAAGAAAAAGGCAGAAGCCGGGGCACCAGAGGGTGCGGTACTGGTTGCTGATCAGCAGTTGGCCGGTAAAGGGCGTCTGGGACGGCAGTGGGTATCGCCAGCCGGAGTGAATCTTTATTGTTCGGTTGTGTTGCGGCCGCAGATTCCTGTTCAGCAAGCTCCGCAATTGACGTTTCTTTCAGTTGTGGCGATTGTTGATGTCCTTGAGTCGGTTGGCAAGGTCAAGGCTGAAGTGAAATGGCCCAACGATATTCTGGTCGGCGGTTCCAAGATAGCCGGATTGCTGAACGAAATGAGCGCTGAAACCGAGTTGGTCAATTATGTTGTGCTGGGCCTTGGTATTAATCTCAACATGACCGCTGATCAGTTTCCCTCTGAACTCAATTATCCGGCCACCTCGGTGTTACTTGAAACCGGCCGGTCGGTTGTGCGCCGGATTTTTTTACAAGCGCTGCTCGAACGACTTGATTTTTATTATGCTGAATTCCTTGAACAGGGATTCGCGCCGATCCGCCAACGTTGGGAGCAACTCTGCCCTATCATCAATCGCCGGGTTAGCGTCAACTCCGGCCCCGTTTGTACTGTCGTGGGACTGGAAGCGGACGGAGCCCTGCGCTTGCAATCTGATGCAGGTACGATTGAACGGATTCTGGCCGGCGATGTGCGCCTGGTCAATTGATTATTGTAAAAGGGAAATTACTGCCATGCTGCTGGTGATCGATGTAGGTAACAGCAATACTGTGCTGGGTGTTTATCAGAATCAGAAGTTGATCTACGACTGGCGTGTTGCTACCGATAAATATCGCACGGTGGACGAATATGCCATGTTGATGCGGCAACTGTTTCAGCTTGGCCGCATCGATTTTTCCGATCTGAGTGATGTGATTGTCTCAACGGTTGTTCCGTCCATGCAGAACACCGTAGAGGGGTTGTGTAAAAAATATTTTCAAGTGACGCCTTATGTGGTGGGGCCCGGGATGAAAACCGGCATGCCGATCCATTATGACAACCCCAAAGAGGTCGGTGCTGATCGAATTGTCAACGCTGTTGCGGCCTATGAGCAATCCCGTTGTGCACTGATTGTGGTTGATTTCGGTACGGCAACGACCTTCGATGTGATATCTGCTGATGGTTGCTATCAGGGTGGAGCTATCGCCCCCGGGATTGGAATTTCCGCAGACGCGTTATTTGAACGGGCGAGCAAGTTACCCCGTGTTGATTTTTTACAACCCGGTCAGATTATCGCTAAAAATACAGTAAACAGTATTCAGGCTGGAATCTTTTTCGGCTATCTCGGGTTGGTTGAAGGAATTGTCACCCGCATGAAAAACGAGATGTCACAATCCCCATTAGTTATTGCTACCGGCGGTCTGGCGGCGCCGATTGCCGCGGCAACAGATATGATCGATCGAGTAGAGCCTCTTCTGACCCTTGAAGGGTTGCATTTGCTGTACGAGCGAAATAAAAAGGAGTAGCCGCCACTATTTCTGTACTCCGTGGTGCTGCCTGCCCTGGGTGGTTTGCGGCCTAACGCGGAGATTGACTTTTCATACAAAGGAGCGATTCATGGGCAAGCACGATACGACGAAGGTGAGAAATCTTGGCATTGTGGCGCACAATGGTGCCGGTAAAACCTCTCTGGTCGAAGCAATCATCTTCAATACCGGGATGACTGATAAGCTGGGGAAGGTTGACCTTGGCACCTCGTCCATGGATTTTGAAGAAGAAGAAATCAAACGCAAGTCGACCTTGAGTGCGAGCCTCAATCATTGCTGCTGGGGCGATTATAATCTCAATATTGTTGATACCCCAGGGGTCAGCAATTTTCTTCATGACACGCGACGCTGTCTGCGCATTCTGGGCGGGGCAGTGGTCATCGTGTCAGCTATTTCAGGAACCAAAGCCCAGACCAAGCGGATATGGGAATGGTGTGAGAACTTCGAAGTGCCGCGCATTGCGTTTGTCAACAAGATGGATAAAGAACGCGCAGATTTTCTCAAAGCTGTCGATGATATGGAAAAATCTTTGGGTGCCAGAGCCGTGGTGGTAACCCAACCCATTGGTGCCGAAGAAAGTTTTAAAGGGATTATCGACCTGGTGAGAATGAAGGCGCGTATTTATACTTTTGATGAAACCGGAAAGTACGATGAAATCGATGTTCCCGAAGAGTATCTGACGGAGTCAACGCGTTTGCGTGAACAATTGGTCGAAGCGGTTGCAGAGGCCGATGATGAGTTGATGGAAAAATACCTTGAAGGGGAAACTCTGTCGCAGGAGGACATCTTGCGTGGTTTGCGTGAAGGCACATTGACCGGCGTTTTTACTCCGGTATTCTGTGGCAGCGTGACAGAAAATATCGGTGTGCGTCAGTTGCTCGATTATGTCGTTGCCTGCTTGCCTTCGCCCATCGATAAAGGGATTCAGGTTGGACTCAAGCCTGGAAGTGACGAACCGGTGGAACGCAAACCGAGCCCTGATGATCCTTTCTCCGCCATGGTTTTCAAGACCATTAATGACCCCTATGCCGGCAAATTGACGCTGATGCGCTTGTACTCCGGTACTTTGACGGCCGATTCGATTGTATTTAATCCGAATAAAGATGAAAAGGAGCGGATCAGCCATATTTACCGGATGGAGGGAAAAAAACAAACCCCCATCGAGATTGCCGCTGCAGGTGATATTATCGCTGTGCCAAAACTCAAAGTGACGTCCACCGGAGATACCCTTTGTGATCTTAAAAATCCCATCATGTATGAACCACTGGTACCCCTTAAACCGGTGATTTCTTTTGCACTGGAAGGACGAAATAAAGGTGATGAAGATAAGGTCTATACCGGATTGCAACGTCTGATGGAGGAAGATCCGACCCTGACCGTAACCCGTGACGATGAAACCAAAGAGATGGTTCTTTCCGGAATGGGACAGATTCATCTGGAGGTTGCCGTTGAACGTCTCAAGCGTAAATATGGCGCGGATGTTGTTCTCAAGGAACCCAAGGTGCCGTATCGTGAGACAATTCGTGCTTCGACCCAGGTACAGGGTAAATACAAAAAACAGTCCGGTGGTCGCGGTCAGTACGGTGATGTCTGGATCGAAGTTAAACCGCTGCCGCGCGGGAGCGGTTACGAGTTTGTCGACAAGGTTGTTGGTGGTGTTGTGCCGCGAAACTATATTCCGGCTGTCGACAAAGGGATCATTGAAGCGATGAAAACCGGCCCCCTGACCAAAAATCAGGTGGTTGATGTTCAGGTCAGTCTTTATGACGGTTCTCACCATTCCGTCGACTCGTCTGAAATGGCGTTCAAAGTGGCTGGTTCCATGGCCTTCAAAAAAGCGATGGAACAGTGCAAGCCGGTTCTGCTTGAACCGATTATGGCGATGGAGATTAGCGTCCCTGATGATTGCATGGGGGATGTTATTGGCGATTTGAACTCGCGCCGTGGTAAGGTTGTCGGGGTGGAGCCGCAAGCCAACAGTCAGATCATCCGAGCTGAAGTTCCGATGGCTGAAGTGTTGCGCTATGCTCCGGAGCTGCGCTCAATGACCTCTGACCGGGGCATGTTTACCATGGAATTCAGCAAGTATGAAGAAGTGCCTTCCCATCAGACTGCCAAGATTCTTGAAGATCAGGCCAAAGAAGCCTGACAACTGCGGTGGGGCCTTCGCCAAGGAGTCCCCACCGTCAATTAATCCGGGAAATAGATCATGACAGAAGATAACAATCGGAGCCATTCAACGTCAATGACAACTAATGGTTCTTCAGATCCTCCTGGTGCAGCGCCCCCAAAAAGGATAGAAGATCTACTGTTGGAAGACGATGAAACCCCCAGAACGACGTTCAGGGATCTAGCTGATCAGGAAATAAAAAGTGGTAAAAGTGTCGGCAGCTCGTTGCGCTGGCCGCTGGTGATGTTTACGCTGCTGATTGTTGCAATCGGCGCTGTCGTCGTCGGTTGGTATCAATTTGCGGATATGTTGGCCGGTCAGCCAGGTGCGGGTGACCAGGTGCCTGTTGAAAAACGGATGGTAGTGCCTGAGCGTCCGCAGCCTCAGGAGGTGACTGAAGGCGGCACCCCGGAGATCGTGGTTGCTGATGAGGTTGCTGTCCAGGAATCACAGCTGGCAGGTGCTGAAACTGCCACTGAAGTAGTTACGGAAGAGGATTCCAAAAAGACTATCAGCGTTGCAGATGAACTGTCGCCCGCTGTTGCCCTATCTTCCGCAGATCCACCGTCAAGTGTCGAAGAGCAAGCGGTTGAAACAGTTTTGATCGCGGCTGAAGATGTTGCCAGTGACGAGCAACCTGTCGCAAATGAATCTCCGGCCACCGTGGCAGGTGAGCCTGTCTATCGTGTCCTTGTTGGCCCCTTCATCAGTCAAAGAGCCCTGGAACGAGCTGATGAACTTTTGCGTGAGGGTGGCTTCCAGCCGGAACAGCAGCGTGGCACCGGCACCGTAGATATGATCCGGCTTCTGGAAGGGATCTACCCTCTGGCACAGGCTCAGCAGCGCCTCGAAGGGATCCGTAATGAATTTTCATCGGCGTTTTTACTTCCGGACGGCGACCGCTGGGCACTTTACATCGGTTCTTTCTCCGATCGTGATCGCGCCCGGCGTCAACAGCTTGACCTGGCTGAACGTCAGATAGAGGTAGCACAGGTGGATTCACAATTGACCATGGAGGGCCTCTTGCTGGTCGTTGTTCGTATTGGCCTGAAAGCTGCCGAAGAGGTTGCCTCTGACATCAATACGAGTGGCTTTCGAGCCCGTATAGAGGTCGAGCGTTGATAGAGGAGCCTGTGTGATAAGCGAGGATAAGGGCGAAAAGGTTCAGATCAAGCTTCCCGCTGAGGTGGCGAAGATTATGGGCAAATGGGGCGGCCACAGCGTTCGTTTGGCCGCTGCTCGTGGTGCTCTCCCTATGTCTGGTCATAATCTGGTCATCGTTCTTTTTGTTTTTTATAACGGTGATAATCCGGAACTGAAAGAAGAGGCGTTAAGCACCCTGCAGACCCTGCCGGCCAAGATTCTGCTGGCCGCTTTGACCCAGTCCGAACTCCATCCTGCGATCATCGACCTGATTGTTCATCTACGATATGATGACACGGTTGTCATGCAGTCGGTGCTTGCCCATCCTATGACCGGAATCAGAAGTCTGTTGTTCATAGCTGAGAACAGTTCCGGCCAGGTTCTCGATATGTTGGCCGACAGTGATGAGATTCTGCTCAAATCCGACACTATTCGCAATGCAATTATCAATAATCCTAATACAGATAGGGTCACGTGCATACGTCTGGGTTGGATCCCGCCGCAGGGGAAACCAGAGTCGGCTGACGATGAAGGATCAGAAGATAGGGTAGCTGATAGCGATCCGGCGCAGGAGGCAGTTGAGGACGATGTCGCTAACGAGGAAGATCTCGATGAAGAGACGCTGTCCAAGTATCAGCAGCTGCAGGAGATGACAGTCAATGAAAAAATAAAAATGGCCCTTACCGGCGATAAGGAGTGGCGCACGCTGCTGATCCGCGAGGCCAATAAACAGATTAATACCGCGGTGCTGCGCAATCCGCGAATCACTGAGGCCGAGGCTGTAGCTGTGGCCCAGAATCGCAGCAGCAGCGAAGAGCTGATTAGAATAATTTTACTGAATCGTGATTGGGTGAAACTGTATGATATGAAAAAAGCCCTGGTGTATCACCCCCGTACGCCGATACAGCAGGCCATGCGTCTGATGTCTTTTTTATCAGAGCGGGATATAAAAGATCTGTCCACAAGCCGAAATGTGACTCAGCCCATTATCAATAATGCCCGGCGGATGCAATCCACTAAAAAGAAATAGGCCGAACTGAGGCAGAGAGAAACTTTATGCATTCAGCGAAATACAGAATTGGTATTCTCACCCTGTCTGATAAGGGAGCCCGTGGTGAGCGGATCGATGAGAGCGGCCCGCTGTTGTCACAGATGGTCGCTCAACTGGGTAACGTTGCGCGTTATCAGATTATCCCTGACGAAGTCCATACTCTGACGCTGATGTTGACTTGCTGGGTTGATGACCTGGGTCTTGACCTGATTCTCACCACCGGCGGAACCGGACTTAGCCCCCGTGACCAGACCCCCCAGGCAACAGAATCGGTTCTCGATTATCAGATTCCAGGTATGGCTGAAGCCATGCGTGCCGCCAGCCTGACCAAAACCCCCCATGCTATGTTGTCACGAGCGTTGGTTGGGGTGCGCAAGCAGACTTTGATCATCAATCTCCCCGGCAGCCCCAAAGGGGCAGGAGAAAATTTTTCAGTCTTGTTGCCGGTACTGCCACATGCCCTGGCTAAACTCAAAGGTGATCCTGCCGACTGCGCTGTAGCGCCATAGTCATTCACAGTTGGTGTGGATAGCACTGTGAGTAACTGGTAAAATTGGTGCAACTCCCCGGTGATTCCGTCGCTTTTTCCTGATTGAATAATATTTGGGCACATTTCGACTGCTATAAACAGTAGCTTGTCTAACGGTGATAGTCTTTGGGAAATAGCGAAAAACTTTATCAGCCTGGACTTATGATTGTTGGCTTTGATGATCAGGAAGGGACATCTCCCATGCGTATTACCCCATTGACAGAACTGACAGGCCGTTCACGGATACTTCAGGAAAAACTGCGCGAACAACAAGTTGATGCAGCTATTCTGGTACAAAACAGCGACCTTTTTTATTTTACCGGCTCCATTCAGCGTGGAATTTATTACCTGCCGGCAGAAGGAGAACCCGTCTATTTTGTTTTTCGTGATCAGGGACGAGCGCGTATGGAGTCCGGACTCTGTCATGTCGTACCTCTCGATCGGCTCGGCGGTCTGCCCGGCGAGATCACTCGCTTCGGGCTACCTTTACCACAGCGGGCAGGCATGGAATTTGATGTGTTGCCGGTAAACGAGGGACAACGTTTTCGAAAACTCATGCCTGCATCCGAATTTGTTGACATCACCCCTCAGGTTCGCATTGTCCGAGCAGTAAAGAGCAGTTATGAGCTGGAAATCATGAAGGACTGCGCTTTGCTGGCCGATCGTGTTTATGAAGAAGCAAAAAACTTGCTGGTTGTTGGCAAGACGGATCATGAGGTGATGGCTGAGCTCTTCAGTTTTGCCCTAAAAGAAGGGCATCAGGGCTTGATCCGCATGCGCCGGTTCAATGCTGAGATGTTTTTTGGGCATATTTTTTCCGGTGTCGATGGCGCTGTTCCTGCGCATCTAGATGCTCCACTGGGTGGTCTGGGAACGACCCCCGCTGTGGGTCAGGGTGCCGGGCATAAAAAAATTGCGGCCCATGAACCAATTATCGTCGATTTTATTGTAGCTTACGATGGTTATCTGGTTGATCAGACCCGTACCCTGGCGATTGGCCCGTTACCTGATAAATTGCAACAGGCCTATGCCGACATGGTAGCAATCCAGAAACTGATGTTTGACCTGGCGCGACCGGGAGTGAGCTGGTCTGAATTATATCGTCAGTGTTATCTACGTGCCTGTGAGATGGGGTATGAAAAGCATTTTATGGGAGCTGGTTCATCCCAGGTGCGGTTTATCGGTCATGGCATTGGTATTGAGGTGGATGAGTATCCTTTTATTGCAGAAGGATTCGATGATCAGGTGCTGCTGCCGGGAATGACTTTTGCCTTCGAGCCCAAAGCAGTATTTCCAGGTCTTGGTGCTGTGGGGGTAGAAAATACCTGGCGGGTTGACGAGGAGGGTATTAAGCGACTGACCTACTCCAATGAGAATTTGTGGCAGTTGCCATTGTCCTAACGAGTAAAGTGCGCATATCTATCCGTGTTTACACCAGCGAAAGGCACGCTTGACCCTGGCCTGAAGGCGAACGGGGTTGATGGGTTTAGCGATAAAGTCATAAAAACCCATTTCCAGAAGTTTATATTCATCTTCCGCCGATGATTTGCCGGTATATGCAATGACTGGAATATCGCTCAGATCTGAATTGTCCTGTAACGATTTGAACAGTTCAATGCCGTCCATACGTGGTAGTACAATGTCGGTAATAATCAGATTCGGTAGGTGTCGCACAGCCAACTTCAATCCTTCAACACCATTGCTGGCTTTGTGGATGGTATATCCTTCTTTACTCAGGGCTGTCTCAGCAGCACTCAGCGCCAGTTCCTGGTTATCAACCAGGAGAATGTCCCAGCTGTGATCATTCATAGCATCGGGCGTGCTGCTTTGATAGTGCTTTTGGATCGCCTTTTTAATGTCCGCCGGCGTCGCAACACAAGGAGCAATGCGTAACCCGAGCTGGAACGATAAATTGCTTTGCAGGGTCATGTTGAGTGGGTTTGCCATGGCAAGGTAGAGGGTTTTCCCTTCAAGTTTCAATGGAAATACCAGATGAGCCAGGGCTGTTTCAGCGCTGATGGTGGCGAGGATTGACGGAGAAAATTTGTGTCGCCCGATCTGTTTAGCAAAGGGAAAGCCAAACTGTGTGGAAAGGGCCTTGGCGATATCCTCCTCAAGGACAATATCCATCTCTTCAAGGATTTTTCCAAGTGGTTTTTTTATTGTTTTTTGGCGTGTTAAAGCATCTTCCAGCTGTTCCTTGTTGATCAGTTGATTTTCCAGCAATATCTCACCAAACTTTTTTCGTGACATGGATTCCTCGAGGGGGGGGCTTGACTCAGGTATCAGCCCAGGTATGAATAGTAAGAAAACGTCATGTTCAGTCAAGTCGACTGTGATGTTTCTACTATACTCCCGCAACTCTTCATTTTTCAAATAAAAAAAACAAAAATTACGGTTTTTGTTTAACAATTAGAATAGATTTATGAATAGATATCAGGAGACACTGAGAGTTTCATGTAGGGCAGAGAGAGTTTCGACTGCGCCACCGGCAAAGGAAAAATGACCATCGCGAATTTGTGGCTCGCGCGGATTGATACGAAATACATTGGTGTCAGGCCGCCGTCCCAAACGCTCACTGAGGTTGCGGATGGTGGGGATGGCTGTGCCGGCACCGATTTCAATAACGACCAGTGGCTTGCTTTGGTGCTGCTCCAGGAAATGATCAAAACGTTCTTCGCAGGGCGGAGCGTTGGTGCAGCCAGGCGTAGTCACCGAACATGAGGATGTTTGGTCTGGCTACTCGCTGGCATTTAGGACACAGGGGGGTTGAGTGCGCTCGCATGGAGTTCTCGTCGATGTCGAAGGTTTCCTGATTGAGCCAGATATCCTGACTACAGGGCGTTGTACATTGAAGGTGATGGATGGAACCATGAACTTCAAGAATTTGATCTTCGGCAAAGCCCGTTTTTTGAAACTGGCCGTCGACGTTTGAGGTAGCAATGAAGGTTGGCAGGCTGAATTGATCGCTCCAGGTTTTCAGGAGATGAAAGCCGGTGTGGGGGATAGTGTTGCGGTAGAGATTGGTACGGTGTCCGTAAAATCCCCAACCAAAGTGGGGATCCTGTTCAAAATGCTCAGGATTTGCCGCTTGAATAAAACTCAATCCCAAACGCTCGTACATGGGGTACGCATTCCAGAACCCCTGGTTGCCGCGAAAATCAGGCAGGCCGGAATCAACTCCCATGCCGGCACCACTGGTGATTACCAGAGCAGCAGCGTTACGCAGGCATTGTGCTGCTTCAGAAAAACGTCCTGTTACTGTCATCACAATTCTCCTTGGTTAAATTGCTACTGACACCTTGACTGGTTGTAGAGTTCGAATCAGATCAGCCGGGGAAATCTCGACCAGTAGGCCGCGCTTTCCGCCATTGATCCAGATCTTTTCCAGTTGAGCGATGGAGGCTTCCATGTAGACAGGCAAAGACTGGCGGGTGCCGAAAGGGGAAATTCCGCCGGTCTGGTACCCGGTAATTCGGTCAGCTTTATCTGGATTGCAGGGGGTAATATTTTTCGCTTTCAGCTGTCTGGCCAGGTGTTTAAGGGAAACTTCGCAGCTGCCGTGCATCAGAATAATAAAGGGGTGCTGTTCATCGTCTTCCATGACCAGGGTTTTGATCACAGAGAACTCATCAACATTGAGTGCTTTGGCGCTGGCTTTAGTCCCTCCCTTTTCTTCATAAGGATAGGGATGGGGGACAAACTTGATCTTATGTTGTTTGAGGAAGCGGATCGCTGTTGTTGCCGGAATCTTCAGCTTGCTCATCTTTGGCCTCCGTCAGTGGATTTAGCAGCTACTTGCGTCAGCGGGCAAGCCATGATAAGGGGATACAGAGGATACTGATTACCGTTGCTCCGGCGAATATCAGTCCGTTGACGTGAAACAGGCGATCCGTCTGGCGTAAACCGCGGATGCTGATCGGCATCCACCAGCCGATGGCTGCGCCTGATAGTAATCCGCCCAGGTGGGCAGCATTGTCAGCGCCGATAAAAATCCCGAAAATAAAAGCCATCACCGCCCACTGAAACATGAAGTTACGGCGTTGAATACCAACATGACCACCAATGCGGTGATAGTAGCTGACGGAAAAGCCGATCAGCCCGAAAATTGCACCGGAAGCTCCTACTGTAACCACATTGGGATGCCAGAACAGACCGGCAAGGGTAGCAACCAGAGCCGTAACCATATAGACTGAAAAAAAACGGTTCCAGCCAATTTCCTGTTCCAGCAACGGGCCCACCTGATAAAGCACCATCATGTTGAACCCGAGGTGGATCAGTCCACCGTGGGTGAAGGCGTAGGTAATAGCTCGCCACCACTGACCCCCTTCCAGCACCAGAGGCCAGTATTGCCCCCCCCAGTAAACCAGCAGATTAGTTGGTGGTCTAAGCATCACCTGCATGCCCAAGCCAAGGATGGTGCCGTGCAGAACCATCAAAGTGAACAGGGCCAGGTTGGCATAAATCAATATCTGCACGAGTGAGCGCCCGCGCAGGGAGTTTTTAAGAAAAAACAGATGTCGTGACGTTTGGTTCATGGATCACTCCGAAAGATACGGGCTAAAACAGACTTTTTATCCAGCCAAGGGCAAAAAAGGTGCCGATTGATGACCCGAGGGATGAAAACAGAAAGACCAGCAGTACGCGCGCCAGACGATTATGCCACCAGCCTTTGAGGCTTAGCAGGTCTTCACCGACACGTTTCATATCGGAAACCAGCGGCGGGGCAACAAAGGATTGAACCAGCGCGGTAACAAAGCCGGCGCCAATGGTCGGATTGAGGGATGTTAAAGGGGCGGCCACAAAGGCAGTGATTATAGTGGCCGGATGGCCCCAGGCTAACAGCGCGCCGGCGGCAGAAAAAAGACCATTAGCGAGAATCCAGGCCCAGGCAGCCTGCGCCATCTGCTCAGGGTTAGCGAAAAAAAAACCGCCGACAAAAAGCGACAGCACGACGATTGGAATGACCCAGGGGATCAGTTTTGAGGAGGTGGACTTGGGGGGGATGGTGTTGATCCGGTCAATGTCGATGGCACTGGACGATTCACCTTGTAAGCGTGCAACGATGCCCGGCAGGTGAGCGGCGCCGACCACAGCAACAATCTTGTCACCGGGAGCCTGACGGATGTGATAAGCCATATAAATGTCGCGTTCATCGACGAGGATCTGCTTAACTGATGGCAACAATTCGCCCATTTCATCAAGCATGCCGGCAAGGTTGTCTGCTTGTCTGAGTTTGGCCAATTCTTCTTCGTTGATCTGCTGCTTTTCAAAAAGACTGGCAAACAGGCTGGCCAGAACCTTCATTTTGTTCCACAGTCCGGTAATGCGCCACACCCGCAACAAGGTTGTGCGGATATTGCGGTCAACCAACTCAACCTGTATGCCAAGCTCTTCGGCAACCTGGGCGGCGGCAGCAAGCTCAGCCCCTGGTTGTACTCCGGTGGCCAGTCCCATGCGCTTTTGGTAGGAAGAAAGAGCGAGGTTGGCGAGCAGAAAGGGCAGCTGTTTTTTGCGGATGACCTCTTTCAGGTTGAGAGATTCCCACCCCTTCTGGTTAATCAGTGACTGGTAACGCTGCTGGTCGAGTTCCACACAGACAGTGTCAGGATGCAGTTCTTTGATCGCCCTGAGAACGGTATCAACCGATTCCTGGGAAATGTGGGCCGTGCCAATCAGAGTAATATTCTTATTGTCAACCGTCAGATGGGTGACGTCCGAGACCAGCGGTGATTCGTTCACGGGTTCCTCCAGGATAAGCCAATAAAAGCAGCTCTAAAAAACAGTTTTGCATATTAGCATAATGGGGGCAGGGGAGCCATGATTTGGTTTTTCCTGGCGGATAAAAAAGAAGAGCAGGGTTTAAAGAAGAGGACGCAGGTAAAAAAAAGGAACCGGGCTGTTTACCAGGTTCCCTTGTGCTAGACGACTCTCCACCGCTACCGTGGGCCATTGGACTCACATCGAGTGCCAATGAGGTGGGGCATGCTGGAAACCCTTCAGGCGTCCCACTCAGGGGTGGGCTGGCTCACCAGGTTTCTGAAAGTGTGCCCCGAATTAATGCTATTCCGAGTGGACGTTTTGACCTCACCTGCAGGGCAGAGAGTCGATCATCATCTTTGGTCGCCAGTATAGATAAAACATCGGGAAAGATCAAAAAAAATCATAAAAAAAGAAGCGTCATCCTAAGGGATGAAATATAATCGATTTAGTGCTATCATCTCCTGTTGAGTCAGGTCGATTAAAAGACCTTTCATTGATCTGTGTCTTGTTGGCACCAAACTAATGGAGGAAAACGATGCCAAAACGTCTCGAAGTGTACAAATGTAGTATCTGTGGAAATATTGTCGAAGTGATGCACGCTGGTGCCGGTGCGCTGGTGTGCTGTGGTAAAAACATGGAACTGATGACAGAAAATACCGTCGACGCTGCTACAGAAAAACACGTTCCAGTGATTGAAAAGGGCGATGGAACCATTACCGTCAAGGTGGGCAGTGTCTCTCACCCGATGGAAGATGCTCACTATATCGAGTGGATCGAACTGATTGCTGATGACAAAGTTTATCGCAAATTTCTTAAGCCTGGCGAAGTTCCAGAGGCAACATTTAATGTAACCGCAGAAAAGGTCACTGCCCGTGAATACTGTAACCTGCATGGCCACTGGACTGCTCAGGCGTAATTTATCATTGCGCTACTGAAACAAAAAAAGCAGATACATCCTTTCGAGCGTATCTGCTTTTTTTGTTATCTGTGCAACCTGAACCTTCAGATGGGTAGATCTTTGTGCCCATCTGAGGGCCGGCATATCTACCGATTAAAGGACAACTTCCAGATAGGCATTAGTCTGTGTCTGCTTCTGGCGAATGATTTCCTGAGGGTCCGTCTCGACAAACTTTTCATCTGGGGTGACTTTGAACAGGGGTTGCCCTTTTTGAATAATACTGCCGTCGCCACTGTCGATGAGAATCTTGTCAATGGTGCCGGAGAAAGGAGCGGGCACCTTGTTGAACATTTTCATGACCTCGAGAATAAACAGGGGCTGTCCCTTCTCAAAGTGCATTCCTTCACTGACAAAAGGCGGTAGGCCTGGGGCTTCCTGACCGTAGTACATGCCGCCACCGGGCGATACGATCTCATCGGCCTTGGTCGACGGCGGTGGAACCAGAATCTTTTTCATGGCCGCCTGCAGGTCGGTATCGTGGAGATATTCAGGAATCGTAACTTCCAGATCCTCTTCAACCTTAAGGTCATAAAAACTCGTATGCTCAGCGACCAGAAAGAGCAAGCCAAGCAGCTCGTTGCCGATTTCGTAACCGGCATGGGCTGACTGGATGCGCGCCCAGGTCTCTTTGTCGTATCCACCTTGCGGTTTGTCCCTGGCAAGGATGTCGTTGAGTTTAACGAAATCTTGTGGGGTAAGGGACAGCTTTTCACGCAGTTTGGCATAGAAAGCAAGCGCATCTTCCAACAGATCGCGATCGTGGGTCCAGATGACTTCAGCAGCCGGAGCATCGGCACGCCAGTCCATGTTGAGGTAGCGGTAAGTATCCTCAAGAATCAGTAAGGGATTACGCAACCAGATAATTTTTCCTTTTTCCATGAGGTAGTTACATTTATTTAGACTGAGCCAACCGGAGAGCAGGTGGGGATCATTCAGCAGCATTTCCATCGGTCGGGTCAGTAGGGTGCCCTTGCGGTCCAGAGCCGCAGATGCCGCCTTGGCCCCTTCCGCGTCATCAGCAAAGAGCTTACCGTAATGTTTTTTTGTTGCCAGAAAGGCGTGAACGACATCGATCTTTTGCGCTTCTTCCTTGAGTTTTCCGACCAGAGTCAGATAGGGAACGATAAAACGGGTTGTCGGTTTGGCCATAACATTGTTGCCAATGAACCAGTTCACCAGACCGTAATGGAATTTCAGGTTGGTGGCCAGGTTGCGCCCGCGCAGTATGGTGCTGCACAGCACCTTCGAGAGGTGATTGTAGCTGGCGAGACGGTCCTCTCCCTTGGTCAATAGCAAGGCAATATTGGAGTCGTAAGCCCCGGCCAGGTGATAGAACATGAATTGACCGGTGTCGGGGTTGGGGGTACTGATTCCCTGATCATCACGTATTTCCCCATCAATCGGAGGTGACCAGTAGAGGATGTATCCACCGGCACTCGGTGACAGGGAGGCATCGGTCGCGTTCAGACGGGCTTCAGCCGCTGCGCCAAAGCGTGGAACTCGTTCAGGTCGCGGCAGGCGATCCTTATGAAGTGCTAGCAGCGCCATGGCTTCGACCAGGGACTCGACGATGAAAAACTCATTTTTATTATCTGGGTTGGCGAACTTCAGGCCGTAGACCAGTTCTGTCACTCGATGTTCCACCTGGATACGGGTGTTGACTTCCATAAAATAGTGGCGCGCACCATCAACGATACATTCGAAAGTTGAGGCCGAATCGAGCCCGACGGCGAGACCAAAACGCTCAGACTCTTCTTCCATGTGTTTGAGTACTGTCAGGTCTGATTCAAGGGCTTTGACCTGTTTGCTGTTTTTTGTCTTTTTAGCTTTGGTAATCTCCTGAGTCAGTCCTTCTTGGGTAACAGAAATTTCCAGCAGCTTCTGTTCGTGCATCTGTAAAGAACAGTCGCGACCACCCAGAGCTATACACCACTGTCCGTTACCTAGCAACTGGATTTCGTTGTGGCGGGTCTGCTCTATGTTCAGCTCGATCAGCACGTTCTTGTTATCGCCAACACCGTTGGCTTTAACTTCACCGAGGATTTCCCGCACCAGACCGGGAGCATCGGCAGCGGCTTCCTGAATTTGTTTTTCCGTCGGTTGCTTGACCATTAGAAGCGAAGCTCCGAGGATCCGTTGACCCTTGCCGCCACCTCCACCAATGGCCTTGAGGCGAATGCGAGCGCCGGGATATTTTTTGAACATCTCCGCACATTCGTATTGCACCTGATTGCCAAGTTCTTCGATGGAAATCAGATCAATTCCCTTACTGTAAGATGCGAACAGGATGGCGTCAGCCAGATCTTCCAGCGCAATGCTCTTATCGTTGAACAGTTTCGGGTCAAGACCCAGGCCTTCAGCTTTCACAAGTTCACGCAATTGTTCGCGGGTTTTATTTTTTTTGAGCAAGGTGCGGGCGGTGACGTTATCGATTCCCGGGGTTACCGAAACATCTACCTGCAGGGCGGTACGCTTGGCCTCGTCCTTTTTTCCTGCTGCGCGCTGAGTGCCGGAGCAGGGGCCGATAAAGCGTAAACCGGCATTTTCAAGGGCAGCAACAAACTCATCATCCTCCGCCATAAAGCCGTAACCGGCAAAGACCGAGTCGTAGCCATTGTCTCTGGCAATACTGATGATCTGCTGGATTCTTTCAATGCGCTCTTCCTTGGAAGCACCGGTATAGTCGGGTACCCGATGAACCCTGCTGGTATCGGTAAGCTGACGCAATTCCGGGGAGAGAGCATTCGGGTAGACGATGGAGTCCTTTTCCGAGAGCAGGATGCCGTAGTGATTGATGCCCATTTCTTCGAAGACGTCCATCGCTTCCTTACGGATCGGACCACGACAGACTATCAGCGGTTTAAGTTCTTCGCAGGAAAAGGAACTGATCCACGTGGATGGTGATTTGCTCAGTTGACGATCCTTGTGGATCAGGGGATTATTAAAGTACAGGCCGATATTTTGTTGCATGAGTTTATTCTCCAATTTCCATGTGATGAAAAGTAGCACTCAACTAAGGTCGTTTAGCAGGCTCAAATCAGTGAAACTCGCGCTGGACGCCCTGCCAGGCCGAAGGCTTGTAATGACGCAGGAAGAAATTGAGATTCTCCCCCAGCACCTTGCGCAGGTCGGTCGGCATGACCAGCGAGGAAATGGAGCCGAGCGCTAGTCCTTCCTTCGGATTCATCAGTTCTTTTTCGTAACGCTGATTCAGGGCTGCTTCCTCAAGTCTTAGCCAATCAGCCGCTTCCTTTTCGGCATCTTTTTTGGCATCAGCACCATCAAGGCCTGCCTTGATGCGCTCGGCAACACCTTGGGCGATGCGTGCCTTGATTGAGCCACGTAACTTGCGAAGTTCGTCTTTGTAGACAAACTCTTTTCCGGCCGGCCCCATCACTGCCAGGCGGGTGGTCGGCAATGCCAGCACCAGGTCGGCGCCGGTCGGGTAATTATTATAGGAGGCATAGGCACCACCGAAGGCATTGCGCAAGATCAGCAGAATTCGGGGGGTGCGGACATCGACAATGGAATCAAGCATGGAACGACCGGCCTGGACAATGCCGCGTGCCTCTTGTTCGCGCCCGGGGAGGAAGCCGGTGGTGTCTTCCATGAAAATCAACGGGATATTGTAGATGTTGCAGAAACGCACAAAACGGGCAATTTTCAAGGCCGAATCACAGTCGATCTGACCGGAAGAGACAGCAGAATTATTAGCCACGAAACCAACCACATTGCCGCCCAGGCGGCCAAAGGCGGTGATGGCTTCGCGGGAACGGGTCGGCTGAATTTCAAAATAATCACCATGGTCGCAGATCTGTTGAATGACGATGGAGACATCGAATGGTGTATTGAAGCCGGTAGGTGAGTTGAAGGCTTTTTTCAGCAGGGTGTTGATCTCCCAGGTTTTGCGATCAAGGGGGTCGCTGGTCTCCTGAAAGGGGGCCAGGCTATGGTTATTATCAGGGATGTAACTCAGTAGTCGAATGGCTGTCCGCAGAGCGGCCATCTCATCGGATACGGTCAGGTCGGTGACCCCGGAAGCGGCATGAACCTTTGGGCCACCCAAATCCTCAGGACTGATGTCTTCGCCAAGGACTGATTTGACGACTCCAGGGCCGGTCAGACCGAAGAAGGTATCTTCCGGCTGGATGAGAAAGCTGCCCTGACGGGGCAGATAGGATCCCCCGCCAGCATTAAAGCCAAACATGCACATAATCGTCGGAATTACGCCACTGATCTTGCGCAGGGCGGTAAAGGCCTCGGCGTAGCCGTCCAGACCACCGACGCCGGCGGGCACGAAGGCTCCGGCAGAGTCGTTCATGCCGATCAGGGGAATCCCTTTTTCGCCGGCCATGTACATCAGGCGCGCCAGTTTCTGGCCATTTGTGGCGTCAATAGAGCCGGCGCGAACGGTAAAGTCATGTCCGTAAATAGCTACGTCGCGGCCATTAATGTTAAGGATACCGGTGACCAGTGAAGCCCCGTCGAGGTTCTTTCCCCAGTTCTGGAAAAGAATATTGGGTTCGTGGCTGGTTAAAAAGTTGATCCGTTCCCAGACTGTCATACGTTTTTTGAAGTGTTGTTTTTCTATCTGCGCGACGCTGACTGATTTAATCGGGCGCTCAATCAGTTCGTAGCCTTCACGCATGACTTCTTCATACGCACCAGCTTTTCCAGCAATTTCACCAGGAATATTGAAATCGACATGTTGTCTTTCAGCGAGAGGGTTTTGCAATGAGGGTTTGGCTTTGTTGTTTGACATCGTTGGCATCCCTTTACAAAAGTTTTAAGTCAATTGTTTGATGTCGGTACAGATGTTTAAAAGACATCAAAAGGCTGAACATTTAATGCTGATCAGGTGATTCATAGACAATGATATATGATTCATTCAGAGTCAGCTTCAGGATAAATATATAATGATTTAAAAAAACACTTAAAACGCTGTTTTTCACAGCGTTAACAAACAAAAAATGAGTCAATTTGTCAAGGATAATTTTACTTAGGGTAAAAAAATACAGAATTTGTTTATCCCGATTTTAATATCTTTGGAATGCTGTTTAGTTGAAGCGAGGCCTGGCTTTATAAATGACCGGGAAGCTTTCGAGGTTGCTGGGTGGGTCATTTACGTTTCTTGCCTGGCTTAACTGGTGCTGTGCGTTGTTTGTGCTCGTTCAGCAGCAGGGGTAACAGGTTTGAGCGTTTACATAGTCGCAAGGCCTCCTCAATATCACGACGGGACTCCGGCAGGTGGTAGAGTATCAGGGCCTTCTGCAGTTTTTTTTCCTTTGCCGTTCGTGCTACGTGCATTCGGGTCCCACTGAAAGGATCGCTACCGGTGTAATAAATACAGGTCGACAGGGTGCCGGGGGTTGGGGTGAAATCCTGAACCTGCACAACTTTGAGCTGATGTTTCTTGAGGTAGAGAGCTACATCAATCATGTCATCCAGGGTGCATCCAGGGTGACCGCTGATTAGATAAGGAACGATTGCGGGGAAGCGTCCATTAACGCGACAGCGTTGTCGATAATCATCGAGAAAGGCTGTGAATACTGCTGAGCCAGGCTTGTGCATGAACCTACTGACCGCGTCGCTGAAGGTTTCCGGCGCAACTTTGAGCAGGCCACTGATGTGATGTTCCAGTAGCGTATCATAGTACTCGGGCTGTATCGGCAGCAGATCATAGCGGATACCGGAAGCGACAAAAACGTGTTTGACTTTGTGATGGGAGCGGATCTGTCGCAGTAGTTGTGCGTTTAACCGATTGTCGACCCGTAGATGCCGACAACGTTCGGGGAACAGGCAACTGCTGCGGCGGCAGACAGGTTCCTGGTCGTTATTGCCACAGCCAAGGCCATACATATTAGCAGTCGGTCCACCGACATCGCTGATGGTGCCGTTAAAATCCGGCTGAGCGGTAATTGCATTGACTTCCTGAATGATGGAGGGGATCGAACGTGATTGAATGCTTTTCCCCTGATGGGTGGCGATAGCGCAAAAGGCACAGCCGCCGAAACAGCCACGATGACTGGTGATCGAATGGCGAATCTGCAGGTAGGCCGGTATCGGCTCGAGGTACGATGGATGGGGCCGGCGGCTGAAGGGGAGGGCATAAATCCGATCCATTTCTTTTTCGCTTAATGGCAGTGCAGGGGAAAGTACCACCAACTGGCGGTTGCCGTGCGACTGGATCAATGGAACCGCCGCCAAGGGGTTGGACTGCTCTGCCGCCAATCGAAAAGCGTGGTTATATTTCAGTGGATCTGCCGCTACTTCTTCAAAGCTCGGCAACGACAGGGAATGCTCTGGTAACCGTTGGTCTTTGCCGGAGAGATAAGCTGTACCTCTGATATCCCGAAGCGCAGAAATATCCTCCCCCTGATCGAGACGCCGGGCCAGTTCCAGAATGGCAGTTTCTGCCATGCCGTAAATGAGCAGGTCGGCTTTACTGTCAACCAGTATTGAGCGCCTGACCCGGTCTGACCAGTAGTCGTAATGTGCCAGCCGCCTTAAACTGGCTTCAATCCCGCCGATTACTGTAGCAAGACCTTTGAACGTTCCCTTGATCGCTGCGGTATAGGCGATAGTTGCTCGATCAGGTCGGTGGCCGGACTTGCCGCCAGGGGTGTAGGCATCGTTGGAGCGGATTTTTTTAGCGGCAGTATAGTGATTGACCAGCGAATCCATCGCCCCTGCTGAAATAGCAGCAAAAAGTTGTGGACGCCCCAGACTCTGAAGTTGCTCGGGATGTTTGATGTCAGGCTGGGCAATAACACCAACCCGATAGCCGGCAGATTCCAGTAGCCTGGCCAGCAGGGGAACGCCAAAAGCCGGGTGATCAATATAGGCGTCGCCGCTAATAAACAGGACGTCAAGCTGCTCCCAGCCCCGTTGGGACATCTCCTCCCGGCAGGTGGGCAACATCTCTGGGTTGTGACCTTGATGATTGGTGATCATGGAAAATTGTCGACCTTTGAGCCGTAGTTAGTAACGCAAGAAAAACTTCCAATACGAGTAAAAAAGTAAAGAAATACCGCTGGTTACTGCGGTTGCAATCAGAACGATCAGCGTTATATTTTACTTGACTCTATTTAATTTCGCCTGTAAATATTACCACATTTGTAATCATTGCTGTAGTCCAAACGCTGTCAAGATAGATTTTTCAGGATAAAAGTGGGTCGTGATGGTCTTGATACCACATCAGCGCTGGTATGAGTCAGCGTAAACATTAACTGCGGGAGGTAGTTGTGATAGAAGCGATTGACGCGGGCACGGTGAACTGGGCGCGTGCCACTTTCACCCTGACAGCCATGTATCACTGGATATTTGTTCCGTTAACTCTTGGGTTGACTTTTCTCTGCGCCTTTTTTGAATCAATTTATGTGCGCACGCAGAATCCGGAATGGAAGAAATTGACCAAATTCTGGATGACTCTGTTTGCCATCAACTTTGCTATCGGTGTTGCTACCGGCATCATCATGGAGTTCGAGTTTGGAACCCACTGGGCCAACTATTCATGGATGGTCGGCGATATCTTTGGGGCGCCTCTGGCGATTGAAGGGATCGTTGCGTTTTTTCTCGAAGCTACCTTTGTCACCGTGATGCTTTTCGGCTGGAATCGAGTGTCTCAGCGTATGCACCTGTTTTCAACCTGGATGGTGGCGATCGGGGCCAATATGTCAGCACTCTGGATTCTGGTCGCTAACGGCTGGATGCAGACGCCGGTTGGCATGGTGTTCAACCCGGACACTGCACGCTTTGAAATGCAGGACTTATGGGCAATTATTTCCTCCCCGGTGGCTATCAGCCATTTCGCTCATGCTACCAGCTCCGGTTTTCTCCTCGCGTCACTATTTGTTATCGGTATTTCCAGTTTTTATCTGTTGAAAAAACGCCATCTGCAGTTTGCCAAGCGTTCCATCGCTGTTGCCTGTGTGTTCGGACTTTTCAGCTCTTTGTTTGTCGCTTTTACCGGCGATGAACATGCTTACATCACGGCCCGTGAACAGCCAATGAAATTGGCCGCAATGGAAGCACTGTACGATGGGATGGTGCCGTCCGGATTGGTTGCTGTCGGGTTGATGCGCCCGGGTGTGGAGCCAGGTGGCGAGGAAGATCCTTTCTACTTCAAGGTTGAGATTCCGGGGATGTTGTCATTCCTCGCCAACCGTCGCTTCGGCAGTTTCGTTCCGGGAATTAATGATTTGGTTTACGGTAATGAAGAACAGAATATTCTCAGTGTTGAGGAAAAGATTGATCGCGGTAGAATGGCTGTCGCTCGCCTGGCGGACTATAAACAGGCGCAAAAAAATGACAATGAAGCCGCCGCCGCCGTTGCTTTGGCTGAATTTGATCAACATCGTGATTATCTCGGCTACGGTTATCTTGAGTCTCCGGAGCAGGCGGTACCCCCGGTTGGGATCACCTTCTATGCCTTTCGGGTGATGGTCTTTCTAGGAACCTTCTTCATTCTTCTGTTTCTGGTCTATATCTATCTGCTGGAAAAACAACAGCTTGAGAATCGTCCATGGGTTCTCAAGGTTGGTTTCTTCTCTATATTTCTGGCTTATATCGCATCTCAGGCGGGTTGGTTGGTTACAGAGGTCGGGCGCCAGCCCTGGGCGATCCAAGGTTTGCTGCCGGTCAATATCGCTACCTCAAATCTTGATACTACCACCGTCGCTATATCGTTTTTTCTGTTTCTTGCTATTTTTACCGTACTACTCATCGCAGCGGTTAAAATTTTGGCCAAACAGATTTCCCTCGGCCCGGAAGGAGAATAACTATGTTCGGCAGTCTTGACTGGTCTACATTGCAACAGTTCTGGTGGCTCATCGTCTCAGTGGTGGGTTCGCTGTTTGTCCTTTTAACCTTTGTTCAGGGAGGACAGACCCTGATTCTGACGGTTCCAAAAACCGAGGCGGAAAAAAACCTGATGGTCAATTCCCTCGGGCGCAAATGGGAGTTGACATTCACAACGCTGGTTCTGTTCGGTGGTGCTTTTTATGCTTCATTCCCTCTCTTTTACGCGACCAGTTTTGGCGGCGCCTTCTGGGTCTGGCTGGCGATATTGTTCACCTTTGTCCTGCAGGCCGTCAGTTATGAGTACCGGCGCAAACCGAACAACTTTCTTGGTCAGAAAACCTATGAGATCTTTATGGTGATCAATGGTTCCATCGGTATCCTGCTGATTGGTGCTGCCATAGGTACGTTTTTTACCGGCTCCAACTTTATTTTGAGCGATTATAACCTGTCGCGCTGGACCCATCCGCTACGTGGGCTGGAAGCGGCGTTCAGCTTGTTCAACCTGAGCTTCGGTATCTTCCTGGTGTTTCTGGCGCGGACCCTCGGCGCCCTCTATCTGGCCAATAACCTCCAACAGGATCAACTTGTCCCTCGCTTAAAGGTCTCATCTTTTAATAATCTGCTCTGTGCTTTGCCCTTTCTGCTCTATGTGCTGATCCGTCTGGTGACCATGGAGGGCTTTGCTGTTGACCCTCAGACCGGTGATATTTTTATGCAGTCCGGAAAGTATCTCAATAATCTGCTAGAGTTTCCTTTGACCCTGATCCTGTTGCTTGCCGGATTGGTATTGGTAGTGGTCGGGGTGGGACTGAATCGTTTTACCGCTTCGGTACGTGGTATCTGGCCGGCTGGCTTGGGTACTGTATTGACCTGCCTGTCCGTGTTTTTTCTGGCGGGGTACAATAATACCTCTTTTTATCCATCAAAATATGATCTTGGCAGCAGTTTGACCATCTACAACGCATCAAGCAGTCACTATACCCTGACAATGATGTCTTATGTCGCCCTGCTGGTGCCCTTTGTGCTGGCTTATATCGTCTGGGTCTGGCGCCAGATGGATACGGAAAAGTTGACCGATGCAGAAATCGCTGCAGATAAAAAGAGTTATTAAAAGGAGATAAAGTCGATGTTATTGATGCTTTCGTGGGTAGCCTTGATTGTTGTGTCGTATTTTGGTGCGGTGAAGGTGTTGAAACGCTGGAACCTGCTTTAATTGATGGTTTGAGTGGACATTGCTCAGAACATTTATAATTATAAAAGCCGTGCACTCTTCGCTGAAGGGTGCACGGCTTTTGATGTTCTGCCTGATCAGCAGTTTGTGCCGCTGGCAGCGCTGATGGAAAACCCCCGTCCGTATGAGTTGTCAGTGTAGTTAACCTGACGATCCTGGGTAAAGGGGAGAGTTGATTCTTCGATCAATAGATCGATGTCATTAACGGTGTAAACCTGCTGGTCGTTTTTCAGCTCATCCAGAGCCAACCCCAAGCGGGGGCCGCCTCAGCCAAAGCCTTCAAAAACAATACGCAGGTGCTTGTCGGGATGCTCCTGCATCAGTTCCTTGATCTTGTCGCGCGCAATATCGGTTATTTTTAGCATATATCTCTCCTTGGAATGAGTATTGGTTTATTATTGCTTTGGGTTGCAAGGTAGTCACGCTACCTTTTAAATCTAGCCTCAGGTAAAGCCACCGTGGCCACCTGAACTGCACGAACTGCTCTGGATGCTCAGCGCGGTGCGTGATACTCGGCGCCTCGCCGGTTGAGAGCAGGCAGGACAGGGGATGTCGGCCAAGGGCTTTGATTGAATTTTTTCGATGACTGTTCCACATTGCTGACACTGGTATTCGAAGATCGGCATGCTGTTCCTCCTGTTTTAATATGCGAATAACTATATATATGACAAAGACAATTTGCAACTTTTTTTTCGGAAAAGAAATTTTGCTAATTAGGGCATAGACTGCTGATTTTTTTCATATATACTAACGCTGTTTTATCTTTTTCTCACTGGGAGGTTGTGATGACAGAAACACCGATCTTATGCCGCGTAGAAAATCACATCGGCTACATTACCCTTAATCGTCCGCAAGCCTTGAACACTTTTACCCCGGAATTTTCCGATCTACTTGATCAGAGCTTATGGGCGATGGAGCGGGACGAGAACGTCCGGGTTATTGTTGTTGAAGCAAAGGGAAAACATTTCAGTGTGGGAATTTCCCTTGAGGAGTTCCGTGGTAAGACTCCTTTACAGGCGCGACGATTTCTCCACCGCATCGACGCCTTTTACCACACCCTGAATCGTCTGAATAAGCCGACAATTGCGGCGGTTCAGGGGTATGCTGCAGCCAATGGTGCCGGGCTATCCTTTGCCTGCGATATGACGGTTGCTACTCAAAGTGCAGTGTTCGGAACTACAGCCATCAATGTTGGACTCATTTGTCTGGGGCCGGCAGTGCCCTTGCTGCGCCTGGTCGGGCGTAAAAAAGCGATGGAAATGGTTCTGACTGGCGAGACCTTGAGTGCAAACGAAGCGCAGCGGTTAGGTCTGGTCAACCGGGTGGTTGCAGATGATGCGCTGGCGGTCGAAACCCTGAAGCTGGCTCAGAGTTTGACAGCTAAAAGTCCTCTGGCGCTGCGTGCGGGGAAAGAGGGGCTTCGCCGATTGCAGGATGTGCCTTATCATCAGGGACTTGAAAATATGGATGACCTTTTTGCTGCTCTGACCACCTGCAGTGATGCTGAAGAGGGGATCAATGCCTTTCTTGAAAAACGGCCCCCCCAATGGAAGGAATGTTGAGCTTATCATATGGTAAAGGTCGGAGACATTGGTAAGTCTCCTGAATCAGGGGGAAAGCACAATATCTAAGGAGTTGTTATGCCAAAATGTGTTATTGCTGTCACAGTGTTGTTGTTTGCTCTGTCTTTACCTGCCCTTGCTTTCGATGATGAGCTGGGCCAGGTTGCCGGTATCAGCCGAACCTGTGCCGGTTGTCATGGAACCGACGGCGCATCTCCCGGAGCGATGATCCCCATTATCGGTGGTCAGATGGAAGAGTATCTGACCCTGACCATGGAAGAGTTTGCTGCAGATCAGCGCCCGGGCAGCGCCATGCTCAAATTTGCCAAAGGCTATTCAACGGAGCAGCGGCGCGGCATCTCTGCCTATTTTGCTGCTAAACCCTGGGTAAATAGCCCCTGGGCTGCTGCTTCTTCAGTTCAGAATCCGGATCTTGTGCGTGCCTGCGCTGGTTGTCACGGCAGCAGTGGAGAAGGGCGCGGTAGTTCTCCACGTCTGGCCGGACAGGCTCCTGAGTACCTGAGTCATGCTCTGCTTGAATATCATCGTGGTGAGCGACCGGCCGCTACCATGCGTCTGATGCGGGCGTTTGATGAAGCAGTTATCAAGCTGATGGCCGATCACTATTCATCGCTGAAATAAGGAGCAGAATATGAAACGTCGCGAATTTATTCGTTACACCGCCGTCGGTCTTGGGGCCTTGTCTCTTGCCCCAACCGTATCTTTGGCAGCTGTGGCAAGCCTCAAACGAGTAGTCGTTGTTGGTGGTGGTTTCGGCGGGTTGACCGCTGCACGATATCTCAGACGGTTTAATCCAGCCATTGAAGTGGTGTTGATTGAACGCAATGAAAAGTTTTACTCCTGCCCAATCAGCAACTGGGTCATGGTTGGCAAGTGGCCGATGAAGGACATCAGTTTTTCATATGACAGTCTTGCGGGGCAGGGAATCAAGGTTGTTCGAGATGAAATCATCGGCCTTGATGCGGCTGCAGGCTATGTGCAGGGGAAGGCTGGAAGATACGCTTATGATCGGCTGGTTGTATCACCCGGGATCGATTTTCGTGACGAGTTGATTGAAGGCTACGATCAGCGCGCCAAGAATGCTTTCCCCCATGCCTGGCATGCCGGTCCGCAAACGCTGCAGCTGCAACAGGAACTTACCGCCCTGCCTGCTGGTGGTACGGTGATGATGACGGTGCCGGCCAGCCCTTATCGCTGTCCACCCGGCCCCTATGAGCGTGCCAGTTTGATCGCTGATTATTTAAAATTAAATAAGCCGGGTGCACGGTTGATTGTGGTTGATCCACATCCCCACATTGCTTCGAAAACCGCTTTGTTTCAATCGGCGTGGGATGACTACTATCAGGATGTGATCGATTACCGTACCGAGCAGACCATCATGGGTGTCAATGTCGATAAGAAAAGCATTATGACCCAGTCTGGTGAAATCAGTGCCGATGTGATCAATCTGATCCCCAGTCAGAAAGCCGCGGCCCTGGCTTTTACCCTCGGTCTGGTCCCCGACGGTGAAATGTGGGCACCGGTTAAGGCCCGGACCCTGGAATCCAAGAGGATTCCAGGTGTTTACGTGATCGGCGATGCGACCGATGCCCGCACCAGTGGTCCGATGCCGAAATCAGGCTATGTCGCCAACTCCATGGGCAAGGTGGTTGCGGCCGCAATTGTTGCTGAACTCGCCGGCAAAAACGTCCCGATCCCATGGTTTGCCAACACCTGCTACAGCATGGTCAGTATGTCGGAGGCGATCTACATCACCGGTGTGTATCAGTATGATGCGGCTTTGGACACAACCATTACCATCAATGAGGGCACCAAGGTTTCTAGTGGCCGTTCGGCACTGTATGGTCGCTATGCAGAGGACTGGGGACCGGCCATCTGGTCTGATATGTTGGGGATATGAGTCAACATAATTCGCTTTACCAGTTGTTTTTGCTGAATGATATTTGACAATAGATGGATTTGAGTTACAGTTAATCATCTCACAGAAGCTTCCGATAAGAGCAAACCCGGAGTAATCCGGGGACGCAAAGCCACGGGTCCCACGGGGATAGCCGGGTTGCCGAAGAGCCGATTGTCGGGCCCACTTCGGTATGAAGCTGGGCCTTTTTTACGGGGGCTGGCAACATGAAGATCTCCCAGGACAACATATTCAAACGCAAGCGCAGACGCAGGTTGAAGAAATTGCGCTGTTCTCTTCTGGCTTTCTGGTCTTCTGTGGGCTTACGTTCACGTCTTCTCAGCTTTTTTTTATTTGTCTCGTTGATTCCGCTGATCGTTCTTTTTTATGCTCAATATCAGATTTCCAGACAAAACGCTGTTCATTTGATCGAAGCCAGTCTGATTCAGGTGGTAGAAGGGCAGCAACGGCGACTCAACCTTGAGTTGCAGCGTTTGTTGGGACAGTTACATCTGGTCAGTACACGCACCCAGATGCGTATCAGTTTAAAAGCCTATAACCTTTCGGGTGAAAATCAGCACCTTCATTTGTTGAATCGGATTGTCAACGATGCTCGTGACTCGATGGCTCATTTCGTCGGGATCTGGATTCGTAATACTGACGATGTTCTGGTAACACAGGTTACTGAAGAAACGGTCGCAGTTGATGATTTGTTACCACCAGTTTTAAGTTCAGAAGCGGTGCAACTGCAACTGCACTGGCCACAGGATGCTGATCTTCCCCGTATTTGGCTCAGTGGCCCCCTTTATCTCGAGGACGAAAACATTGGCAGTCTTCATCTTCTGGTAACTATGGAAGATCTGTGTGCTGTGTTGGAAGATTTTCCATGCGAACAGTCCGGGGGTAAAACCGTTTTATTGCTGCCTGACAGGAGTCAGCAACTCAGAATCATCAGCCCCATTTGCCCTGACCATCCGGACACTATCCAGAGTTATGATCACTTGCTTGAGTCGACCGATCTTTATCACGAGTTGATAGCTCCCGGTGCTGAGACAGTACCAGTTTATCATCGTGGACAGAAGGTTATGCTGCGCCACCTTGATCATGGCTTTGGTGATGTGCTGGTTTATCTCTCATCGTTGTCACTTGCGGCCATTTTCTGGAGTCAGATGCGTTATTTGTTGCTGATGACTTTATTTTCACTGATTCTTGTTCTGATAATGTCATTTGCTCTGACCCGCATGATCGTGCGTCCTGTGCGGGAACTGATCAAGGCAACAGCGATCATGCACTATGGGTCAACCAGTGTGCGGATCAAGGAACGTTTCTGGGGGGAGTTTGCCGAACTGACGCGGTCTTTCAATCGTGCTATGCGGATGCTTTCGCGCCGTACGCGGGAGTTGAACCGGGAAATTGAAGCTCGCCGCCGTTCGCAGCAGAAGCTGGTTGATCTGGCCAATACCGATACCTTGACCGGTCTGATTAATCGTCGTTTTTTCATGGAGACATTGCGAGAAGTTCTCAGTTCGCCGGGTAGAGAGCGACAACCGGCTGCGCTGTTGTATCTGGATCTCGATGATTTCAAGCCGATCAATGACAAAATGGGGCATGAAGCAGGTGATCTGGTATTGCAGGTTGTTGCCGGACGGATTCGGCATCTGCTGCGGGAAGGGGATCTGGCTGCGCGCCTGGGTGGTGATGAATTCGCTCTTTTATTGATGAAAGACGGAACTCAACATCTTGATCCGGACATGGTTGCCCGGCGGGTCGAAGAGCAATTGAGCATGCCGATGACGATTAAAAATCAGGTCGTCATTGTTGGAACCAGTATCGGTGTGGTCCGACTTTCTCCCGGAGATGACCCCGAAGAGGCCATTAACAGGGCCGATCAGAACATGTATCTTATCAAGCATGCACGCCGTGGTAAGCTATACCGCTGAGAATTGATGTCGCCCCGGCGCATAAAAACCGCAGATCACCTTGCGCGCCTCTTTATTTTATCCAATCAACCTGTCCGGGTTGATTACAGAATTCGCAATTCCCACTTGCAATCAGGAACGGCCCTGGAGAGCATTTAGCAACAAATGGATTCTTGACTTTAATCCTTTCTTTTTCAAACCCTTATGTCTGGTGGGCAACTCTTCTTTGCCTTTACATTTCTTAACGTGCTATTTGGGCGCAGTTTGTTACATTACTTTTGTGACTTTTCAAAGATGTGCCGCACTGATGTTGAAGAGTCTGCAAGGGGTTATTTTTCAATGAAAGGTATCTGTTCAGCACCGGATAGGGGATCCTGCGCAAGGCCATAGCTGAATAGTTACAATGAATATTTCAATACAGAGGTGGGTTTAAGATGCGCAAGGTGATTGTCTTTCTGGTATTGATGGTGCTTGCCGGCATAACTGATCAGCAGGTTTTAGCTTTGGACATGAGTTCAGAGCCTTCTGATTCAGCAACGGCAGCGAGCGGGCCATCTGTTCCTTTAACCCTTGAACAAATCATTGCTGCAGCTCTGGCCAACAATCCTGAGATTGCCGCCAAAAGCTGGGATGTCCATGCAGCACAGGCGAGGGTCGACGCTGCCAGTGGGGCCCGCCTGCCACGCCTGACACTCAACGGTAACTATATGCACCACCTTGACGAACAACGGCTGATTCCGTCCGCCAGTGACGGCAGCCCTGCTTTGTTCGGACGCGATATTCTCATGGCTGATCTGGTTGTTACTCTCCCCCTTTATGCTGGGGGTCGATTGACCCATCAGATCGTCGCCGCTCAACTGCTGCATGACGCCGCCCTCAAGCGCATGGCTCGTAGTCGTGATGAGTTGATTTTTAATGTCACCAGTTTTTACAACAGCATTCTGGCCCAGCAGGAACTGATCGTTTCACTGGAGTTTTCTTTGATGACCCTGACACATCATGTGGAACGTATTGACCGTCTGATCGAGGCGAGGAAAGCCGCCCGGGTTGAACGACTACGTACCCAGGTGCGACTTGCGGATGTTGAGCAACTGCTGGTACGGGAGCAAAACGTTCTGTACTTACAGCAACGTGCTTTGGCGGGGCTGTTGGGGATTGATAACTGGGATAGTGGGCCCCTGGTCGCAGGAAAGCTAGAAGATGGATTTGCTGATTTACTTCCGAAATTGGTGGCAACGTTAGATCGGGCACAATATGTGCGCAGTGATTACCGGGCGGCGGTGTTGGCACTACAGGCACAGGAGCGTCAGGTTAGTGCTTTCCGTGCCGGTCATCTGCCGTCTTTGTCTCTGCAGGGCAGCTATGGCAGTCGTTGGGGGGTCAGTTCTACTACGGGTAGCGGATCCAGACAGGCCGATGTCGGTCGCATTGGATTGGTGCTTGAAATACCCCTCTATAGTGGTGGTCAGATCAGTGCCGGTATGCGCGAACAGCAGGCCCTGCTGGCGGCTGCCCAGGCACGTCTGCGAACCCTGGAACAACAGATAGCCCTTGAAGTAGAAACTTCATTCCGCAATATCAACGCAGCAGCCCAACGGGGTCGCGCATTGCAGCAAACCCTTGATTTAGCACGTGAAAGTCTCCAGATTGAACAGCAAAAATATGATCTGGGCAAGGGGGCTATCATTGATGTTCTTGATGCCCAGGCGGCATTGTTGCAGGCAGAATCAAATTATTATCGAGTGTTGGCAGATTATCATACAGCGTGGGCGCAATTGACTCTGGCGGTAGGTGAATAATGAAAAAATGGTATGTGGGAACGGTTTTGATGCTGGCTGCTGTGGTTGCTGTGATATGGGCTGTATTTGTCTGGTTTCAACCAGCAGTTGAAGATGCTGGTGTCGCACCACCTGTTAAAACCGCACCTGCACCGATGGTTCGAGTGATGGCGGTGCCGGTTAAGAATTTTGCCGCCAGGCTGGAGTTGACCGGCAGTGTTGAGCCGGTGCGCATCGCGCAACTGGCGTCGACGGCTGAAGGTGTAACCAAAAGAATTGTCGTGCGCGAAGGAGGGCAGGTTGATGCAGGTACTTTGCTCGTCACCATCGTCCGTCAACGTGGGGTTGAGGCATTGATTAATTCTTTAAGCCGTGAACTTACCCTGGAAGAGGACAATCTACAGCGTTTAATCTTCCTGGTAGAGGCCGGTGCTCTGCCGGCTGAGCAACTTGATCAAGCCGACATCAGGCGCGAAAAAATTCACGTGCAGTTGACTAATGCTCGCGAAGCAGCGCGGGATTATGAGCTACGTGCGCCCTGGTCGGGAGTCGTCGGTCGCATTCATGTTAAAGAAGGTGAATTGGTTATACCGCGCGCACCGCTTGTTGAAATGTACGATCCTGCCAGCTTGATTATTCAAACGGCAGTTCCTGAACATTACGCTTTGGCCATATCCACCGACATGGCAGTAGATGTGAAGTTGGACGCCTATCATGGACAGGTATTTAGCGGCCAGATTGTCCATGTTTTCCCGCAACTGGATGCGCGTCTGCGTTCCCGAATGATTCATATTTCTCTCGACCAGCCCGTTGTTCTGCTGCCAGGCATGTTTGCCCGGCTGGACATTATTCTGGAATCCCTGGTGGATGTTCCAGGTGTCCCGGTGGCGGCGGTTCTGTCCAGCCCGCAAGGCCCCGTCGTTTTTGTTGTTGAGGATGGTAAAGCTCTACGCCGCAAGGTAGAGACAGGTATTGAGAATGACGGATTTGTGCAGATCAAAAAGGGCGTCGATGTTGGTGAAACCCTGATTATTGCCGGCGCGGAAAAACTCAAGGATGGTGCTGCAGTGACGGTGCGTACGGCTGGAAGCGGTCAGTCGTCAGCGGGAGGCATCAAGTAATGATTCTGACCCGATACGCTGTTTATCGGCGGCTTGCTTGTGGCGCCATCGCCGCCTTGCTCGTGGTTCTCGGTATGTATGCTCTGTCGCGTTTACCGATGAACTACCTTCCCTCTATTACCTATCCGTTGATCAAGGTGGAAATTCGTTGGGAAGGAGCGGCTCCAGCGGAGATAGAAAAAAATATTGCCCAGTCGGTTGAGCGGGTGATCGCCACAGTGGATCGCCTTGAGCGCATGGAGTCCTCTTCACTGGAAGGGCGTTACAGCCTTGATGTTCACTTTAAATACGGTGCTGATGTCGATGTCGCTTTCCAGGATGTGACCGCAGCTCTGGCGCGGGTACGTAACCTGCCTGCCACCGTTGCGGCACCCTATGCATTCAAGGCCGATCCAACCCAAATACCGGTCATGCAGCTGGCTGTTTCGTCCGATCGCTGGGATCCCGCAACCCTGCGCGATTGGGCTGAAAGCTGGCTTATTGATCGGTTAACTGCGGTTTCCGGGGTCGCCGGCACAGACATTGTCGGGGGTCTGGTGCGCGAGATTCAGATCTTGCTTGATCCGGTGGCCATTGAAAAGCATCAACTGGTGCTTGATGATATTGTCTCTAAAATCGCAGCAGAAAATATTGAACTGACCGGTGGACGGATCACCGTTGGCCCCAAAGAGATCATTGCCCGTACCATGGGCGAGGTGACCGATATCGATGAACTCGGACGTATTGTCGTTGCCAGTGACGGGTACCAGCGAGTTCTGCTGGCCGATGTCGCAACCCTTGTCGATGGTTATGCCGACAAAAGGGTGAGTGTCCGCTTCAATGGCGGGGAGGCGGTGCGGATTTCGGTGCTGAAATCGGCCGAAGCCAATATTGTCGAAGTAGCTGATGCGGTCAATCGTCAACTCGACTTGCTGCGCCCCGCACTGCCGGAAGGGATTGAGCTGGGATACGTCGAAGACCAGTCAGTTTATGTGCGCCAGGCCTTAACCGGGGTCAGCAGTGCGGCCATCGCAGCAGCAGCTCTGCTGATTGTCGTGATCTATCTGTTTCTCGGTAGTCTGCGTCAGGTAGCAGTTATGCTGATAGCTCTACCCTTGACCCTGATTGTCAATTTTGCCTTGATGAAAGTCGCCGGTTTCAGCCTTAATATTTTTACTCTCGGCGGTCTGGTGGTTGCCATTGGCGTGGTGCTCGATAACTCTGTTGTTGTTCTGGAAAATACGACCCGGATGCATCGTGATTCTCCACAGCAGGATATCCGTACCACTACTCTGAACGCGACAACGGAAGTCAGTCCGGCGTTGATCGCCGCAACCCTGTCGTTTCTTGCCCTGTTTGTCCCTTTTCTGCTGGTGCCCGGGTTGACCAGTCTGTTATTTCAAGAGTTGATTCTGGTGATTGCCGGTATTGTCATTGTCAGTTTGCTGGTCGCTCTGACCATGACACCTCTGCTCGCAACCCTCTTTATCAGAAGTGGCAAGAAGCCCCAGCCAGATAGTCTTTTTGAACGGTTTTTTAACCGGGTAGCCAATGGTTATGCTGTTATTCTTGATCAGACTGTTCGTTGGCGTTTATTGGTCGTGGCATTGTTTTTTGTGATCCTTGGGGGAGCGATTCTGTTGTCTGGGCGCCTCGGTGGTGAGTTTTTGCCAATGATTGATGATGGCCAGGTGATGATTCGCCTCGACATGCCAACGGGTGCTGCGGTAGCAGAAACGGATCGAACTTTACAACGCATTGAGGAACGTCTCGTTGATGATCCCTTGATTTCCACAATCTTTACTTTTTCCGGTGGTCGGGTAATGGGGATGACGACCAATGAAATTGCTCATCGTGGAGAAATTTATATCCAGCTTGTGCCCAGGAGCGAAAGGGATCTCAGTACCGGGGAATATGCCGCTGATTTACGCCGCCGTTTAAATAGCCTGCAGCCTCCCGGAGGGCGAGCAATGGCGCGCCAGGTACCGATCCGCGGGATTCCCGGAATTCGCTCATCAGATGTTATTGTCAAGGTTCGGGGCCCGGATCTGAGCAAACTGGCGGAACTGACCGGTACGACGACGCGGTTGGTTAGTGCCGTTGAGGGGTTTCGAAATGTGCGTGGTGGCGTCGATCTGAGCAAGCCGGAATTTCAGGTTCATATTGACCGGATGAAGGCCGCTGCCCTCGGGATATCAGTGGCCGATGTCAGCCGCTCGTTAAGGACAATGATTACCGGTGTCGTACCCAGTCGTCTGCGCGACGGTGAACAGTATTATGATATCCGCGTACTCATTCCACGGGAGCAGCTCACCGGGCAGCGTGATCTGGAAAACTTGTTGATCAGTTCACGTAGTGGCGTGCCGGTGCGCCTGCGGGATATTGCGACGGTTGAACTGCAGAGCGGGCCGCTGGAGATTCTGCGGGAAGATCAGCTCAAGCAGATTACCGTTGAGGCTGATATTACTGATAATGATCTGGCCGGGGCAGTACAAAGGCTTGAGGAGGCGTTGGGGGGGGCACAACTGCCGCCCGGATATTCCTACGATCTTGGGGGGAGTGCCGAAATGATGCTCGATATGAAACGAGCGGTGCTGGCAGTGCTGGTGTTTTCCCTGTTCTTTGCCTTTATTGTTCTGACGGTTCAGTTTAACAGTTTCAGACTTCCTCTAGTCATCCTCGCCAGTGTGCCGGTGTGTTTTTCCGGTGTAATTTTTCTGATGTATCAGCTGGCAGTGCCCTTGGGAGCGACGGTGATTATCGGAATTCTGGTGGTGGTCGCGGCAACGGTCAATGATGGGGTTTTGCTGTTGACCTATGCCGGTGACATCCGTTACAAGGAGCAGTTGCCGCCCCGGGCGGCGGTCGTCAAGGCGGCGCGGATCCGTTTTCGCCCACGGGTGATGACCACCGTGACTACCATTACCGGCTTTGTCCCGCTGGCACTGAATATGAGCGATGGTGGCGACATGCTCCAACCGATGGCGGTTGCTGCTATTGGCGGATTGGGGATGGAGATGCTGGTAGCACTGTTCCTCATGCCATGTCTGTACGTGATGACAGCCAAATAGTTACCATCATTGAAACTATTTGGCTATGCCCTTGACACAGGACCCGAAGGTCCGGTGCTGAACAGATACCCCTCATTCAAAGAAACAGCTGGTAAACCGGATCATCTGTCTGCTCCAGATAACGGTAACCGATGCGGTCAAGGAACTGCATCAGTTTGTTTTCATCCCCGTGTGGTAATTCCAGACCAATCAGCACACGGCCAAATTCTCCCCCTTGATTGCGGTAGTGAAACAGGGAAATATTCCAGTTGGTTCCCATGTCGGCGAGAAAGCGGGTCAGGGCCCCGGCGCGCTCGGGAAACCAGAAGCGGAACAGACGTTCTCTGGTGGCGGTTGACGAGCGCCCGCCAACCATGTAGCGCAGATGGGTTTTGGCCAGTTCATTCGTGGTCAGGTCGATGGTTTGATAGCCGGCCTGATTGAGTTGGCTGACAAATGACTGGCGTGTCTGTACACCTCCAACCGAAACTCCAAGGAATAAATGGGCTTTTTCACGATCAGCGAGACGATAGCTGAATTCAGTGATGCTGGTGCCGGCCAGCAGGTTGCTGCAGAAATGACGCAAAGCGCCAGGTTTTTCGGGAATGGTGATGGCAAATAATGACTCCAGCCCTTCGCCGATCTGGGTACGTTCCGAGACATAGCGCAGGCGTTCAAAATTCATATTAGCACCGGAATTGATGGCAACCAGGGTTTGTCCGGTGACTTGCCGTTGTTTGATGTATTGTTTGAGTCCGGCCATTGCCAGGGCCCCGGCCGGCTCGACGATAGAGCGGGTGGCCTGGTAGACGCTTTTGATGGCACTGCAAAGTTCGTCAGTTGAAACGCGGACAATCTCGTCGATATGTTTACGGCACAGCTCAAAGGTTTTTTCCCCGACTTGCCGCACTGCCACGCCGTCGGCAAAAATACCGACGGTCTCCAGGGTGATACGTTTGTCGGCTGCCAGGGATTGGTACATGGCATCACTGTCGAGGGGTTCGACGCCAATAATGCGAATATGAGGTGCCAGCGCTTTGAAATAGGTGGCGATACCGGCAATCAGACCGCCGCCCCCCACCGGAACAAAAATCGCGTCAAGCTTGCCGGCACTCTGGCGCAGGATTTCGTCCGCCACGGTGCCTTGTCCGGCAATAATCAATTCATCATCAAACGGATGGATAAAGGTCAGGGCGCGTTGTTTCTGCAGGAGTTCACAGTGGTCGGCCGCTTCGGAATAGTTATCGCCGTGCAGGACAACCTCGGCACCGAGCCTTTTGACCGCATCGATTTTGATTTTCGGGGTGGTTGTCGGCATGACGATCAGGGCCTTGATCCCGAGCTTTTTAGCGGAAAAAGCCACGCCTTGGGCATGGTTTCCGGCTGAGGCACAGATGACGCCGCTGATCTGTTCGGTTTCGTACAAATGTGCAATCTTGTTGTAGGCACCACGAATCTTAAAAGAGAAAACAGGTTGCAGGTCCTCCCTTTTCAGTAGAATACGGTTGCTTAGTTGCTGCGAAAGTTCTGTTGCTTCCTCCAGGGGTGTTTCGATGGCTGCTTCGTAAACCCGAGAGGTGAGGATTTTGCGAATCATGTCCTGCATGGTGGTTGTTTCCTTTTGGTTCTGAAGTTATTCGCAGCGCAGGTCGGTTGTTTGGCCATCCCGTTCAATAAACATTTTCACATATTGCAGCCGCTCATAATCTTTTGGAGCCTTGCTGGTATGACGACTTAACTTCCCGCGAAATTCGGCTAAAGAGCGATAACCGTTGTTTTCCATCCAGTGTCGCAACTCTTTTTCAATCAGGCCAATCTGATCCAGGCCGTTGAGGTAGAGGGTTGAGCAAAGCTGGGTAATAGTGGCGCCGGCGAGTAATGCCTTGATTGCGCCACGGCCGTCGTGGATGCCTGTTGTGGCGGCAAAATCGCAGTTGATGGTACCGTAGAGCAGGGAAATCCAGCGTAACGTATCGGCCATGTCATGGGCTGAGCTATAGGGCGATCCGTGGGTCAGTTGTTGTTTGTCAATATCGATATCAAAGCGGTAGAAACGATTGAACAGAACCAGGGCGTCGGCCCCTTTGCCGGTGACTTTCCCGGCCTGACGATCTTTTCCCAACCAGCCGACGCTGTAGACAGGCGCTTCGGCCTGGTCGCTGGTCAACTGTTTGGCGACATGGGCAAAGGAGGTAAAAAAAGGTCCGATTTTCAGCGCCACAGGAATACCTGCCTGGTGTTTCACGGCCCGCAGGATATTCAGGTAGTCAGCAACAATCTGTTCACAGGGACGGGATGACTCAGTTGGCAGAATGCTGACATTCAGTTCGATGGCATCTGCTCCGGATTCTTCAAGCTGGTGAGCATATTCGGCCCAAGAGTCAGCGCTGACGCAATTCAGGCTGGCAATAATGGGGATAGTTACCGCCTGTTTGGCTTGCCTGATCAGCTGCAGATACTGTTGTGGCCCGAAAGCGGTTCCGTAGCTTTGTAGATACTGGTAGGCTTCACCGTAGCCTGAGTAGTCATCGGCGTGGCGGCTCAGGGACGAGATGTCACCCATGATCTGTTCTTCGAACAGGGAGCGCAGAACCACGGCACCGGCACCAGCCTCAGCACACTGACGTACACCATCCAGGGTGCCGGTAAGGCAGCTGCTGGCGACAACCAGTGGATTTTTAAGGGGGAGCCCCATATAGTTGGTGGACAGGTCGATCATTAACGCCTCCATTAGTCTGTATTATCGTCACTGGCCAGGATGATGGCCGGTCTGTTTCTTTGTACGTGTCAGTGTTGCTATACTGTGGACTATGAAAAAAATACATGTTTTCAGTTTTTATGAAGGGTATCAGGCTGGTCTGCTGCAGGACATTCTGCGCCGCGAGGGGATTGACTGCGTCTTACGCAATATACAGTTGACTGCCGCCGTTGGTGAAATCCCCTTCGTCGAATGTTGTCCGGAACTCTGGGTTGTTGATGATGAAGCCTGGCCCCGGGCGAAAATGTTTATTGATGCCTGGTTTAAAAAAGATCCCGCTGCATTGTCGTGGTGCTGTCCACAGTGCCGGGAATCCATCGAGGGACACTTTGGCGCTTGTTGGCGTTGTGGTACTCATCGTGATGAAGGATAGATAACATATCGCCATGTCGGTGAACAGGGTTGTCTGGGCCGCAGGTCAGGACATTCCCTTTTTTTGCATTTTTTTGTTAACGAGGGACACAGGGAGGAAAAACAGATGATACTCTCCGGCAGGGAAATCGATGCCCGTATGGGGGAGGATATTATTATTCGCCCCTTTCATCAATCGCGTCTGAACCCTAATAGCTATAATCTGGAACTGCATGACGAGTTGCTTGTTTATACGGATAAACAGCTCGATATGAAAAAAAATAATGCCTGGACAACCCTCACCATTCCACAGGAAGGTTTTGTTCTGGAGCCGAACCGGCTTTATCTTGGTCGGACGGTAGAATATACTGAAACCCGCAATCTGGTGCCGATGCTGGAGGGGCGCTCATCGGTGGGACGCCTGGGGTTGTTCGTACACGTGACGGCAGGGTTTGGTGACGTTGGCTTTCGTGGTTTCTGGACCCTGGAGATGTTCAGCGTACAGCCGATCCGGATTTATGCCGGAGTACAGATATGTCAGATTTATTACCATACCCTGCAGGGGGAAAGCGAGTCTTACGCCAGCGGCAAATATCAGGATAACCGTGGAATTCAGCCGAGTCTGCTGTATCGCGATTATCGTGATTAGTCTGATCGCCGCACAAATCCTCCTCAAACCATATAACCAATCAGGATGTTCGGAGTCTTATGCCACAGCAATCACCGCAAACAAAATATCTCAAGGATTATCGTACCCCGGCTTACCTGGTTCACCAGGTTGAACTCGATTTTTACCTGAACCCAGCGGCAACCCGGGTCAGCTCAATTCTTAAAATGCAACTGAATCCTGATCGGAACGGAGTTGTTGAACCCCTGGTGCTGGACGGGGAAAATCTTCAATTGCTGGGGGTGCGGATGGATACGGTCTCCCTGACAGCAGAGGATTACCAATGTGATGATGCCAGTCTGACAATCCCTTCACCGCCGACCCAGTTTTCTCTGGAGGTCATCACCCGTATCGATCCCCTCAATAATACGGCGCTGGAGGGGCTTTATCTGTCCAACGGTATTTTCTGTACCCAGTGTGAACCTGAAGGCTTCCGAAAAATTACCTATTATCCTGATCGTCCCGATGTCCTGGCGCCCTTTCGCGTGCGCATCGAAGGGGAACCGGCTGATTGTCCGGTGTTGTTGAGTAACGGTAATCTGGTTGAAAAAGGGGTGCTCGACAATGGCCGTCATTTTGCCTGTTGGGAAGACCCCTTCCCCAAGCCGAGTTACCTGTTTGCCCTGGTCGCCGGTAACCTTGTCTGTCTCGAGGATCATTTCATCACCATGTCCGAGCGTCCGGTTCTGCTGCAGATTTATACCGAAGAGCGCAACCGCAACGACTGTGATTTTGCAATGGAGTCGTTAAAAAAAGCGATGAAGTGGGAAGAACAGGTCTACGGGCTTGAATATGATCTTGATCGCTACATGATTGTCGCAGTGGACGATTTCAACATGGGTGCGATGGAGAACAAGGGGCTTAACGTGTTTAACTCAAAATACGTGCTTGCCCGCCCGGAAACGGCAACCGATAACGATTATCTGGGTATTGAAGCGGTCATTGCCCATGAGTATTTCCATAACTGGACCGGTAACCGCGTTACCTGTCGCGACTGGTTTCAACTCAGCTTGAAAGAGGGGCTGACGGTGTTGCGCGATCAGCAGTTTTCTGCCGATATGCAGTCTGCTGCGGTCAAGCGAATTGATGATGTCGCCTTGCTGCGTCAGTTTCAGTTCCCAGAAGATGCTGGGCCAATGGCGCATCCGGTGCGGCCGGAGTCTTATGTGGAGATCAACAATTTCTACACCACGACCATCTACAATAAGGGTGCTGAGGTCATTCGGATGCTCGAAACTCTCATCGGGCGTGAAACTTTTGTCAAAGGGGTTCGCCTCTATCTGAATCGTCACGATGGTCAGGCGGCAACCTGTGAGGATTTTGTCGTTGCACTGGAAGAGGCTGGTGGCATTGATCTGACTCAATTTCGCCGCTGGTACAAGCAGGCCGGCACTCCTGTAGTGCAGGTTGATTGTCGGTACGACCGCGTCAATCAAACCTTCATTCTTGATTGTCAGCAAAGCTGTCCTGCCACCCCCGGCCAACCCGAAAAAGAGCCATTTCATCTGCCTCTGGTGTTGGGGTTGCTTGACTATGATGGTGTCGATATTCCTCTGCAATTGGCAACTGAAGAGTTTCCTGCCGGCACCAGTCGGGTTCTTGAACTGACGCAGCCCCGTGAACAATTCTCCTTTGTTGGTGTTCAGGAACAACCGGTGCTATCGATAATGCGCGGTTTTTCTGCGCCGGCACGCTTGACAATACAGGCTCGCCCAGAAGATCTGGCGTTTCGTATGGCTTATGACAGCGATCCCTTCAACCGTTGGGAGGCGGGTCAGCAGTTATCCGTTGCGGAACTGTTACGACTTTATCGGCAGCAACTGAATGGTGATTCGTCAATCGGGCTGAGCCAGGTCTTTGTTGATGCCTGGGGCGTTGCACTGACGGATATTGAGGCCGATGAAAGCCTGCTGGCGCGCATGCTGCAGCTGCCCAGCGAGCAGTATCTTGCGGATCAATTGGATGAGGTTGATCCGCAGCTGATCAGGGTTGTGCGCGAACAGGCGCTGCACCATCTGCTGTCTGCTCATCGTCAGCAACTCTTGCAGCGTTATAACAGCTATTCCAGTGTGGGAGAATATTCTCTCGATCCTATCGCGGTTGGTCGCCGCCGCCTGGCCCATGGTTGCCTGGCCCTGATGATGTTGGAACCCGATGAACCACTGCTTGATCGCTGCCTGCGTCATTATCAACAGGCCGGTAATATGACCGACCGGTTGGCAGCCTTTGCCGTTCTGGTTGATTGCCGGGACAGTTCAGTACGTGATCAGGTCAAAGAGGACTTTTGCCGGCAGTGGAAGCACTATCCACTGTTACTCGATAAATGGTTCTCGATCCTGGCATCAGGGCGTCACGAAAACACCTTTTTTGACGTTGAACGCCTGTTGTTGCACCCCGATTTCACCCTGAACAACCCTAACCGGGCACGCTCTCTGCTTGGTGCTTTTGCCCAGAACCTGGCGGTTTTTCATCGCTCAGATGGCGCGGGCTACCGGTTGTTGACCGAGCAGATCAGGCGCCTTGACAAGAGAAATCCCCAAGTGGCGGCGCGCATGGCCACACCTTTAACCCGCTGGAAACGCCTGGAGCCAAAGCGTCGGGCGCTGCTGCACGAGGAACTAGTGGCTTTGCAACGGGAAAATCTGTCGCGTGATTTATACGAAATCGTTAATAAGAGTCTGGTCTGATGCGGGAGTGATGGCAGATGATAGATTATACAATTATTGGATGTGGTGATATTGGCAAGCGAGTGGCAGGGGAGTTGCTGGCCCATGGAAACAAAATGCAGGCCACGGCGCACGGCGCCGAAGGGGCAGAGGAGCTCACTACGCTGGGGGTTGTTCCGATTGTTGCCAACTTTGATTGTCGTGAGAACCTGCCGGAGCTGCCTGTCCACCGCCAGCGTATTTTTTATTTTATGCCACCGCAAGGCGGCGGATCTATTGATGCCCGCATGGCAAATTTCTGTCGTATGTTGAGCCCCGATAACTGTCCACAGCGAATTGTCTATATCAGTACCAGCGGAGTTTATGGTGACTGTGGCGATGACCTGGTGACGGAAGAAACGCCGATCAATCCCCAGACCAGCCGTGCCAAAAGAAGAGTCAGCGCTGAAAACCAGTTGCGAGACAAGGCTAAAGAGCTTGGTTTTGACCTGATCATTTTGCGTGTAACCGGTATTTATGGCCCTGGGCGCCTGCCATTGGCACAATTGCACAGGGGGCACCAGGTGTTGCGGCCCGAAGATTCGCCGGTTACCAATCGCATCCACAGTTTCGATCTGGTGCGTATTTGTCTGGTGGCCATGGAGCGTGGTGAAGCGGGCGATATCTTTAATGTCTGTGATGGTCAGCAGAGCAGTATGAGTGAATATTTCACTGCTATCGCTGACCTTTATGCTCTGCCGCGTCCTCAGCAGTTAACCTGGAACGAAGCTCAACAGGTCATGAATCCCTTGACACTGTCTTTTCTACAAGAATCGCGGCGTATGACCAATCAACATATGCTCGAAAAGCTTGGAATCAAGCTGCTGTATCCTACTCTCGAAGCGGGGCTGGCAATGTGCCGGCAAGGTGATGATGCGCAGGCCATAGTAAGCAAGGGCATAAACGTATAATGCTGGTTAATTTTGTTATTAACTTCAGTTCATGGTTGCTGGAAATTTTTTAGTGGGCTAAAGTCGGGTTGCTGATCGAGGCTTGAGAACTGTCCTTTCAGGTCGATTGATTCCATCAAAGAGAAGGGGAGCGTATCTCATGGGTGAACCGGGAAAAACCAAGTTTCAGGTCGACCTGCGGCGTCATTTGCGTGAAAATGGTGTTGAAGATAATCTGACCCATCTCATTTGTGAGATAGCTGAAGCATCCAAATATATTATCCATTCCATTCGAACCGGTGATCTGGGGGTTGCCGGTACTTCAAACCTTTACGGTGAAAAGCAGTTGGCTCTTGATGTGTTGGCGGATCGTATCCTGCGCAAACGCCTTGATCATTCCGGGGTTGTCGCCAATATAATGTCGGAGGAAGCGGATCAGATTATTCCCGTTTCAACCGACTGGGAAGGCAAATATTCGGTTGCTTTTGATCCTCTAGATGGATCTTCCCTGGTAGACGTCAACCTTGCTGTTGGTACTATCGTTGCCATTTTCCCCGGCTATGATCTGATGCGCCCCGGCCGTGAGCAGGCCGCAGCAGTCTATATCCTCTACGGGCCACGGACAACCCTGGTCTACAGTGTTGGAGATGGTGTCTATGAATTTGGAATGAATAATCTGATGGAATACACGCTGCTGCGCGATGATATTTCCATTAAACCCAAAGGCAAGCTTTATTCGCCGGGCGGTTTACGTAATCAGTATACGCCAGGGGTTGAAAATTATGTCTCCTCTCTGGAGAAACGCGGAGTGAAGTTGCGTTACAGCGGTGGATTTGTGCCGGATATTAATCAGATTCTCCTCAAAGGTGAGGGGATCTTCCTCTACCCTCATCTTAAAAATCAGCCCCGCGGTAAGCTGCGCTTGTTGTTTGAACTCAGTCCGATGGCCTATCTGATTGAACAGGCCGGCGGGGCGGCTTCTGATGGCCACCAACCGATTCTTGATCTGGTGCCGAATGATATCCACGAGCGCGCCCCGGTCTTTATCGGCTGCAAGGACGATGTCGCTCTGGCGGAAGAAATGCTGCGTACTCACGAGGGGGTAAAGAATGTCCCGGTAGAGAAAGTGCGTTCAGCTAAAACATCGGCATAATTGTTTGTGCAGAATTTTCAGGTAGAAACTCGTCGGTAGTGGGTCCAATCTAACGGGGGGGAGGGGGGCTTGACGTCATTGTTTTTTCTGCTGGCAGCGGCCATTGTTGGTTTGGCTGCTGCCAGCTTCATTTCTGTCGGGGTGACTGCTGCGTGGATTATTATCCTGTCCAGTCTTTCTCTGGCTTTTTGTTTGCGTTATTTTTTTTCAATTGCAACACTTCCCTTTCTTTTCGTCTGTCTTGCCTTTTCCCTGTTTTTCAATAGCCAATATCCTGCTCTCTTACAGTTTACTGATGATGTCACCCGGATAGATCTGTTGGCCCGCAGAGTGACGGTCGTTGGTGTAATAACCGATGTCCGGCAGCTGGCTGGCGGGCGTAGCCGGATTGATCTGCTGATTGATGAAGTGGGGGATAAAGGAGTCATGCTGGATCTCGAGCGCCCGTTACGGTTACGTTTGAGTGTTGAAGAGGGGGGTGACAACCTGCTGCCGCAAGATCGTATCCGCTTTAGCGGCAGGTTGCGGCAGCCACGGATGTTTGGTACCCCGGGAGAATTTCACTGGCCGCGCTATCTGGCCAGCCAGAAAATCGATATGACCAGCTGGGTGAAGAGCATGGATCAGATCGAGATTCTTGCAGCAGGCGACGCTGGTCTGCAGCGTGGAATTGTCCAGTGGCGAACCCGGATAGCTGCCTTTATGGTGGCACATCTGTCGGAGAAAAGCGCGGTTCTGGTGCGGGCCCTGGTGCTTGGTGAAGGGCGGCAATTGCCGCAAGAAGTACGTCAAGCCCTGGCTGGCGCCGGCGTCAGTCATTTGTTTGCCATTTCCGGGTTGCATCTTGGCCTGTTGGGGGTGTTTGGCTATCGGCTACTGCTGCTTCTCTATCGTCGCTCAACATGGCTGCTGACCTGGCAGCCACCACAGCGGGTTCTGCCTCTGGTGTTGCTGCCATTGCTGTTTTTTTATCTGTTGTTAACCGGTGATGCCGTGTCAACCCGGCGGGCATTTGCTCTGGCAAGTATCGGTGCGTTTCTACTATTGTGGCGTTATCCGGTTAATCCGCTCCATCTGCTGGCCGCTGTCGCTCTGAGTTTTTTATTCTATAACCCCCTGCTGCTGTGGTCAGCAGGCTGGCAGCTGTCGTTCAGTGGCGCTGCCGGCATTCTATTATGGCGTCCGCTGTGGCAACATCCACGGATTACCGTGATGACGAATCCCGTACTGCGGTATCTGACCCAGATTTTTCTGGTCAGTTGCGGCGCTACCCTGGCGACCTTGCCCTTCGTGTTGTTTAATTTTCATTTGCTGGCACCGGCAGCCCTGCCGGCAAATCTGATCTGTGTTCCGATTGTTACCCTGATTGCCCTGCCGATCGGGTTTGTGGGTCTGATGTTGTTTCCCTGGTGGCCAGCAGCAGCAGCTGTTTTATTTCGTTGCTGTGGGTTTTTCCTGGAGCAGCTCTATCATTTCTCTTCCTCGCTGACCGATTTTTCGGCACTGGCGGGCATGTATTTGTACTGGTCGCGCAGTCAGTATCTGGCGGTTGCTTTGCTGGTGGTACCAGTGTTGCTGTTGCCCCAGATGCTTCGATGGTCGTGGCTTAAAATGACAGTAGCTTGTATGTTGTTGGCTCTATTGCTGTGGCAGTTGCCGCTGGCGTCACGTGCGCCGATCACCTTGACGATGTTCAGCGTCGGGCAAGGAGAGTCGCTGCTGTTACAAAACAACTCTGGTCAAAATATTCTGATTGACGGTGGTGGCCTCTATGGCGATCGTTTTGATGTCGGGCAGCGTCTGCTGGCTCCGGCGTTTGGTGAGTTAGGGGTCAGGCATTTTGACCGGATTATTCTGACCCACGACCACTCTGATCACTGGAAGGGTCTGGTGTATATTCTTGAACACTTTCAGGTCGCCGAACTGATCGTTGGTGAACCTCTTGTGAAATACAATGCAATTCTTGTTGAAGTGGTTCAACGACGCAATATTCCGGTAAGGGTAGTAGATCAGGGTTGGAATTATTTTGCCGACTGGCAGGAGGGTGATTTACGAGTATATAATGGCAGTGCTGCTGCTGACAATGCCAATGATGCATCTCTGGTTCTTGCCCTTCACACGGTCGGTCAGGCAGGAAGCAGGCAGGGGGTGCTGCTGGCAGGTGATCTGGAAGCGGCAGGGGTACAACGCTTGATCGCTGCCGGAATTCCAGCACCAGCAACATTATTCAAGCTTCCGCATCACGGAAGTGGTAAATCGGACACAGAACGTCTGGTAGCTTTGTTACGTCCTCAGGTGGGATTGGTGTCCGTTGGCTACCAGAATATTTATCGCTTGCCGTCCCAGACTCTTCTGGAACATCTCGATAAACAGAACCTGGTGGTTTGTCGTACCGATCGGGATGGGACAGTTCGCGTCCAGTTGGGCGATGTCGGTTGGCACCCGCAAAAGTGGCAAAATGGCCTTTTCCGTTGACTTTGCGGTCTAAAGGCTGCTACTTAAATGACAATATTGCTAAGGGGTTATGATGGGTGGTCAAGCTAAAATACTGGTTGTTGATGATGAGCTGTTCTTTCGTCATCTCTACCGTGATCTCCTTGAAGATGCCGGCTACACTGTAGTGGTCTGTACTAATGGTGATGAAGCGGTCAGGCTGCTGGAGTCAGAACCTTTTGATCTGGTCTTGAGCGACGTCGTTATGCCCGGCCGCAGTGGTATCGATGTATTACGTTTTGCCAAAGGGTTGCCTTCACCGCCCGAAGTGGTGATGGTGACCGGTTATGCCAGCCTGGATTCAGCTATAGAATCACTCAAAAACGGAGCCCGTGATTATCTGGTGAAGCCCTTTAATCCGGAGGAACTCAAGCATCTGATAACAACCTGCCTGGAACAGCGCCGTTTACTTGCTGAAAACGCACATCTTAAACGTCAGATAAACCTGTTCCAGACCGGTCAAACCCTCTCCTCCCTTATTGATCTGGAATGTCTTATTCCTCAATCCCTTGAAGCCCTGATGCGCAAGTTGGGTTCGGAATCCGGATTTTCATTTACCCTGGCCGAAGACAAGGCAGCCTATCTGACCGGCCTGAAAAAGATTCATGCTGATCATGCGGAGCAGTTGATTGAACTGCTTCTGCCTGAATTATACCAGGCCGTAGGAGTCGTGCAGCCGTCAAATCAGTGTGATGCGGGATTGCGTAGTTTGAACAAGATACGGGAACAGATCTGGATGCTGCCGTTACGCGATGGTGATCTATTAAAAGGTGGCATTCTAATCAGCGATGCAGATTGTCTTGATGCGGATTTTTCTCTGGCTGATTTGCGTTACCTGTGCGATCAGATTGCCCTTGGTTTTGCCAACGCCTCGCGTTATCGCAATGCCCAGCAGCTGATGTATTCCGATGATCTTACTGGTCTTTACAACCATCGCTATATGAAAATTGCTCTCAATCAGGAGATGATGCGTTCGCAGCGATATGGTTTGAAGTTTTCCGTGTTGTTCATGGATCTGGATCGTTTCAAGGAAATCAACGATCAGCATGGACACCTTGCGGGCAGTGCAGCTCTGCAGGAGGTTGGACGTTTGATGCGCGGGTGTGTGCGCGATGTCGATACCCTTTTCCGTTTTGGCGGCGATGAGTTTGCCGGTCTTTTGGTTGAGACAGATCGCCACGCAGCACGGGTTGTTGCCGAGCGTATTCGTGCGTTGATAGAAAAGCACATTTTTCTAAAAGACGACAATACACCGTCACAGGTAACGGTTTCTATTGGTATTGCGACTTTTCCCGATGATGCCACCAACCAGGAACGCCTTCTTGACCTCGCTGATCAGGCCATGTACGCCGGCAAGGAATCGCGTAACAGTATATGCAGTGCCGTTGATTTGACGGATCCGCATTAATGATAATTTCGCTGTTCCTGGCAGGTCCTTGCTGTTCCCCCTTCTTTGATTTATAACATCGGCGAGTCTCAATATATAATGCCATCTGCAGGTTGTCAGGCCTTGTATTGATTTCCCTTCAGTTGATAATGAAAGGGACCATGGTCAGTGTTCGTCCTGACTGGCGGCTGTTCGTCTGCTGGTAATAAACTGAGTATGAAAGGATAAAGCGTTGAGTATTTCAGGAATCAAGGGAATGAATGATGTGTTGCCGGATGTGGTAAATGTCTGGCAGTTTCTTGAACAGGCCGCCCGCGAAGTATTTGCTGTCTATGGGTTTACTGAAATCAGAACACCGGTGTTGGAAAAAACCGAACTTTTTTGTCGTTCAATTGGTGAAACGACTGATATTGTTGAAAAAGAAATGTACACCTTTGCCGATAAGAGCGGTCATTCCATGACCCTGCGTCCCGAGGGGACGGCCCCGGTGATGCGCTCTTTTATTCAGAATCGTCTGGCTGCCCGGGATCCGGTTACCAAACTTTGTTATATCGGCCCCATGTTCCGCTATGAGCGTCCGCAAAAAGGGCGTTACCGTCAATTTCATCAGATTGGTGCCGAGGCGATCGGGGTGGAAGATCCCAGGATTGATGCCCAGATTCTGCTGATGCTCCATCATTTTTTCACCCGTATCGGGATCAGTGCTGTTTCCCTCGAGATTAATTCCCTCGGCTGCCCGGTCTGTCGCCCCGATTATCGGGGGCAGTTGATCCAGTATCTTGAAGAATTACTGGAACCGCTTTGCGCTGAATGTCAGCGGCGCTATCAGACCAACCCTCTGCGGGTTCTTGATTGCAAGGTTGAAGCTTGCCGGCTGGCTACGGCAGATGCTCCAGCTATGATTGACCACCTTTGCGGTGATTGTGATCAACACTTCAGTCAGGTGCGGCACTATCTTGATCTGCTCAATGTGCCTTACGTTGTTAATGCGCGGATGGTGCGTGGTCTGGATTATTACGTACGTACGACTTTCGAATTGGTGACTGACCAGCTTGGTTCCCAAAATGCGGTGGCCGCAGGTGGCCGCTATGACGGGCTGATCGAAAGTCTTGGCGGGCCGGCACTTCCTGGTATCGGTTTTGCTATCGGGTTGGAGCGCCTGGTGTTAATGCTGGACAAGGATGCCGATCGTACTCTGTTGCCGGAGCTGTTTATTGCCGCTCTGGGATCCGAGGCGGTTGAGAAGGCGTTTGTTCTGATGTCGAAATTACAGGCGCAAGGGGTGCACGCGGAAATGGATTTCCACGGTAAAAGTCTGAAAGCGCAGATGCGCCGTGCGGATAAGCTCGGGGCGGTACATACCCTGATTATTGGCGACGAGGAATTGCGCAGCGGACAGGCTCAGCTCAAAAAGATGGCAGACGGTTCACAGGTAAGTGTCCATCTTGATTCGCTGTTGAAGACACTGAGGCCGAAAATCTGACGGCATACAGTTCTATTGCTTGACCGACAGTCATTAGGGTTCATATAATGGCTCGTTTACCAATCACTATTCTGGCGCCGTCTGGCGCATTTGTCTGGAGGAACCGTGCAAAACGATAAACTGGGAAGCTGGAAACGGACACATCGATGTGGCGAACCGACAGCAGCACTGATCGGGCAGGAAATCTGTGTTATGGGATGGGTGCAAAAACGTCGTGACCATGGCGGCCTGATTTTTATTGATCTGCGCGACCGTGAAGGAATTGTCCAGCTGGCCCTCGACCCTGATCGTGATGCCGCTTCTCACCAGAAAGCTGAGCAGGTGCGCACCGAATATGTTGTCGCAGCCCGGGGGAAGGTTTCTGCGCGCCCGGAAGGCACTGTCAACCCGCGCATGAAGACCGGTGAAATCGAGATTGAGGTGTCAGAATTGCTGATTCTTAACCGTTCAGAAACCCCGCCATTCATGATCGATGAATACACCGAAGTGGCAGAAAATATCCGTTTGAAGTATCGTTATCTTGACTTGCGGCGGCCTGCTTTGCAGCGCAATCTGATGATGCGTCATCTGGTTGCACGAACCGTTAGAAAATACCTTGATGGTCAGGGCTTTCTTGAAGTGGAAACGCCGGTATTGACCAAAAGCACGCCGGAAGGAGCCCGTGATTATCTGGTTCCAAGTCGTGTCAATGTCGGCAACTTTTATGCTCTGCCGCAATCCCCCCAGTTGTTCAAGCAGTTACTCATGGTCTCCGGTTTTGATCGTTATTTCCAGATCGTCAAATGCTTTCGTGATGAAGATCTACGCGCCGATCGCCAGCCGGAATTTACTCAGATTGACTGTGAAATGAGTTTTGTTAAAAGCGATGATGTGATTGCTACCATGGAGGGGCTGATCGCATCAATTTTCAAGGACGCCATCGGTCTCGAGGTTAAGCTGCCAATGGAGCGCCTTACTTACGCTGAAGCTTTGCGGCGTTTTGGTGTTGATAACCCCGATCTGCGGTTTGGTCTTGAGCTGGTCGATCTGACCGCGCTGGTTAAACATTCACAGTTTAATGTGTTTGCGGAAGCAGCGGCTTCCGGCGGACTGGTCAAGGCTATTAATGTGAAAGATGGAGCTGACTTCTCACGCAAGGATCTCGACGGCTTTACCGATTTTGTCAAGATATACGGTGCCAAAGGGCTGGCCTGGGTTAAGGTCACTGAAGAAGGGTGGCAGTCTCCTGTTGCCAAGTTTTTCACCGTCGAAGAGTTGGCTGGACTCAATCAGGAACTGTCTGCCGAGGTTGGTGATCTGCTGCTTTTTGTTGCCGATACAGCAGGGGTTGCCAATGAGGCCCTGGGGCGTTTGAGAGGACATCTTGGGCAACGCCTGGGGCTGGCGAACAAGGATGACTACCGCTTTGTCTGGGTGACCGATTTCCCGTTGCTCGAATGGGACGCCGAAGCCAAGCGTCATGTTGCCGTCCATCACCCCTTTACCTCTCCCCTTGAGGAAGATATTCCTTTGCTTGACAGCGATCCGGGGAAGGCGCGTGCCCAAGCCTACGATCTGGTATTGAATGGTTCGGAAGTTGGCGGTGGCAGTGTCCGGATCCATGACCAGGCGGTGCAGTCACGTCTGTTCGAGCTTCTTGGTATCGGTGAAGAGGAAGCACAATTAAAATTTGGTTTCCTGCTTGATGCCTTGAGCTATGGTGCGCCACCCCATGGCGGTATCGCTTTTGGTCTGGATCGGCTGATGATGATTCTTACCGCTGCCGATTCGATTCGTGATGTGATCGCTTTTCCGAAAACCCAGAAAGCAACCTGTATGCTGTCGGATGCCCCTAATGCAGTCGATGAAAAACAGTTACAGGAACTGGGTATCAGGTTGCGAAAAAAACAAGAATAGTAATCACTTAAAAAGATGTTCAATGATTATTAGATTTTTATTTATTTTAGCGGTCACAGTTCTGGCTGGATGTGCCAAGCCCCCGGTTGCAGAATTTGAAACCGCGCGCTACCTGGTTCACCACGCTGCTGAGGTGGGCGCCGCTGACTGGGCGCCGGGGGAGTATCAGTTAGCACGGGATGCACTGAATACAGCCGAACAGCAGATGGAGAGGCAGCAGTATCGTGCTGCCGCGCGAACCATCAGTCTGGCTCAGCGCTACGCTGAAGTTGCACGTGATGAATCGGAACAGGCTGTTGCGCGGCAGGCAGAGCTGGAACGTCAGCGCGCAGACAAGGCCCGTCGACAGGAGGAGCAGCTCCAGCTCCAGCTCCAGCTCCAGCAAGAACTTGCTGAGCAGCAGGCGGCGCAGCGACAACGTGAACTTGAAGATCGTCGTCGACAGGAGGCTCAGCAGGCTGCAGTGCGTGCAGCAGATGCGGCAATAGCAGATGCGGCAAAAGCATCACCACCCGCCCTGCCCCCGGTCGAACCCGTCAAGGTAGAGCGTTATGAAGTCATGGCAGGGCAGAATCTGGCCGAGATTGCAGCTTTACCCGACGTGTATGGTGATGGGTTGCTATGGCCGCTGATCTACCGCGCTAACCGTGATCAGATTAAAACCCCTCGAGAGATTGCCCCGGGGCAGGTGTTGGATATTCCCCGCGACAAAACCAGTGAAGACCTTGAAGCGGCGCGTAAAGAAGCCCTTGAGTTAAATCTGTTCTGATTTTTCTTGTGGCGTTCCATCCTCTATAGCGTTGCCTGAAGTTTTTTTATGCGACTGTGTGTGGGTAGCGCAATAGCGATAACCCGCCCTATAACGGAGAGATTTAATCGCCGGTTGTCCCGGATGCCCCTTGACATGCCACCCTCGTTTGTATACTGTATACAACGCTTTCCCATGCGGGATTCTCAGTTTATAACTTCGTTATAGGCTGATTTGTTTTGACACTACATTAATCAAGGAGAGAGACGAATGGCAGCAACGATTATCTGGTCTGAAATTGATGAAGCCCCGGCTTTGGCCACCTACGCCTTTTTGCCCGTTGTTCAGGCCTTTGCCAAGGGCTGTGACATTGAGGTAGAAACCCGTGATATTTCCCTGTCAGGTCGCGTATTGACCCTTTTTCCGGAGCGCCTGACGGAAAAACAACGAGTAGCTGACCATCTGGCAGAACTGGGCGATCTGGTGAAGACCCCTGAAGCAAACGTTATTAAGTTGCCGAATATCAGTGCCTCGATTCCTCAGCTACAAGCCTGCATTAAAGAGCTTCAGCAACAGGGTTATGATATCCCCAGCTACCCGGAAGAAGCAAAAAACGATGAGGATCGCAAGTTGCAGGAACGCTTTTCCAAAGTGCTTGGGTCCGCGGTAAATCCGGTTCTTCGTGAAGGCAACTCGGATCGTCGCGCAGCCGCCTCGGTTAAAAAGTTTGCCCAGAAAAATCCCCACAGGATGATGCAGCCCTGGCCGGCGGCTGGAGAGTCCAAGTGCCGCGTTGCTTTCATGGATAGTGGTGATTTCTACGAATCAGAGAAATCAGTGACTATGGCTGCCGCCGATACTGTCAAGATTCAGTTTGTTGATGAGGGTGGCAATACCAAGGTGCTTAAAGAGGTCAAGCTGCAGGCCGGCGAGGTTTTTGACAGCTCAACCATGAACGTACGCAAGCTGCGTGAGTTCTATGCTGCCACTGCAGCCGAGGCTAAAGAAAAAGGTGTGCTGTTGTCGCTGCATCTCAAAGCCACCATGATGAAAATTTCCGATCCGATTCTCTTTGGCCACTGTGTTTCGGTATATTTCAAGGATGCCCTTGATAAACATGCTGCAACCCTGAAAGAGATCGGTGCCAGCCCCAATTATGGTATGGGCGATATCCTTTCCAAACTGGACAAGCTGCCGGCTGAGAAAAAGACTGAAATCGAAGCCGATATCAGTAAGTGTTATGAAAGCGGCCCGGCTTTGGCCATGGTTGATTCTCGCAAAAACATAACCAATCTGCATGTTCCTAACGACGTTATTGTCGATGCCTCCATGCCTAACGTGGTGCGTGATGGTGGCAAGATGTGGAACCTGCAGGATCAGTTGCAAGATACCATCGCCATGGTTCCTGACCGTTGCTACGCCACCATGTACGCTGAGATTGTCGATAACGCTCGTGACAATGGTCAGTTTGATCCTTCGACCATGGGTAGCGTTGCCAACGTTGGTCTGATGGCGCAGAAAGCAGAAGAATACGGTTCTCATGATAAAACTTTCGAGGCCCCGAGTAATGGAGCTTTCCAGGTTGTTAATTCTGCCGGTCAGGTGCTGATGGAGCAGAAGGTAGAAAAGTCTGATGTCTATCGTTCCAGCCAGACCAAAGACATTGCCATTAAAGATTGGGTGCGTCTTGCCGTTGAGCGTAGTCGTGAGTCAGGTGAACCGGTTATCTTCTGGCTTGATGAAAAACGTGGTCATGACCAGCAGATCATTGCCAAGGTCAACAAATATCTGCCCGACCATGATACCGCCGGACTCGAGATCAAGGTGATGGCTCCGCGTGACGCCATGAAGTTTTCGCTGGAGCGGATCCGCAAAGGGCTTAATACCATTTCGGCAACTGGAAATGTCCTGCGGGATTACCTGACTGACCTGTTCCCGATTCTGGAACTGGGAACCAGTGCACGGATGCTGTCCATTGTGCCGTTGCTCGCTGGTGGGGGTCTGTTTGAGACTGGAGCCGGTGGTTCTGCTCCCAAACACGTACAGCAGTTCCTCAAGGAAGGCCACACCCGTTGGGATTCCCTGGGCGAGTATTGTGCTCTGGTGCCATCGCTGGAGCTGGTCGCAAAAAATTACACCAACAGCAAGGCCAAAGTGCTGGCCGAAACCCTCGACACCGCTATTGGTACCTACCTTGAAAACCAGAAACTGCCGTCACGTAAAGTTAATGAGCTGGATAACCGCGGCAGCACTTTCTATCTGACCCTGTATTGGGCACAGGCTCTTGCTGCACAGGATCAGGATCAGGATCTCAAGAGCCGTTTTGCTCCGATTGCCAAAGAAATGACTGACAATGCTGACAAGATCGATGCTGAGCTGATTGAAGCTCAGGGTAAGCCGGTTGATATTGGTGGTTATTTCCGTCCGGATCCGGTCAAAGCTGAGAAGGAAATGCGTCCGAGTGCAACCTTGAATGCTATTATCGACAAGATGTAGTTACCCTCAATAAATTTGCCGAGCCGGGACGAAGGGTCGTCCCGGCTTAATTGAATATAATATAACAACAACAAGGAGAGAGAAAATGGCGAGACCAAAAATTGCTTTGATTGGTGGTGGACAGATTGGTGGCGTGCTGGCTCAACTCTGTGCTCTGCGTGAGCTGGGTGATGTGGTGATGTTTGACATCGTCGAAAACATGCCCCAGGGTAAAACCCTTGATATCGCTGAAGCATCACCCGTAGATGGTTTCGACGTCAGTGTTACCGGGACCAATGATTACAAAGATATTGCCGGATCAGATGTTGTTATCGTCACTGCCGGTTTGCCGCGCAAACCTGGCATGAGTCGTGATGATTTGATCGGTGTTAATTCAAAAATCATGACCAGTGTCTCTGAAGGTATCCGTGATAATGCCCCCAATGCTTTCGTCATTGTTATCTCCAATCCTCTCGATGCCATGGTGACCCTGTGCCAAAAAGTTACCGGCTTCCCGTCTGAGCGCGTTTGTGGTCAGGCCGGCGTACTTGATTCTGCCCGTTTTGCCGCTTTCATCGCCTGGGAGCTGGGTGTGTCTGTCAAGGATGTAACTGCTATTACCCTCGGTGGCCACGGTGATACGATGGTTCCCCTCGTACGTTATGCCAATGTCGCAGGTATTCCAGTGATGGAACTGCTTGAGCAGAAGTATGGCAGTGCTGCCAAGGCTGAGGAAGTCATGACGGCGATGGTTGAGCGCACCAAAAATGCCGGTGGCGAAGTTGTTAAGCTCCTCGGTAATGGTAGTGCTTTTTACAGCCCGGCATCATCAGCTGTGGCGATGGCTGAATCTTACCTCAAGGATCAGAAGCGTGTTCTTCCGACCTGCGCCCTGCTCCAGGGTCAATATGGTGTCGACAACTTCTATGTTGGTGTCCATTGTGTAATCGGTGCCGGTGGTATCGAGAAGATCATTGAAATGAAACTTGACGCAGGTGAGCAGGCGTTGATGGATAACTCTGTTGCCGCAGTTACAGAGCTTGTCGGCAGCATGAACCTTTAGTCGGATTGCTTTTTCTTCTTGTGGAAGGGCAGTCGTACGGCTGCCCTTCTGCTTTAGACTCCCCTCTGACAATTGAATAAGGATGGTGCAGAGGTGCCGCAAGCAGGGTAAGAAAACCACGGGCATAGTAAAAGTTGCCGGTAAACACCTGTTTGTCGTGTTTTTTATTATTGGAAACAATTTTATTCGATTTCCAGAGTAGAGCCTAAACCGTTGCTTTTATAAAGGAAAGCATCAACATACAGGGTGCTTAAAGGTATGGATGTTTTTGCTGGCGTAGAGTCGCCGCTTATGTTAGCATTCCGCCGCTTTGAAAAGCTGTTTGTCGACAGTCACTATATTAAAGGAGAAAAACGTTCATGAGCGCGAAAGCGGAAATTGAAATCATCGAAGCCTATTGTAAGGGGTGCAGCATCTGCGTAGAGTTTTGCCCTACAAAGGTCCTGGAGATGGATGCATTTGTTGTCAAGGTCGCTAACGCTGATGCCTGCATTGCATGTAATCAGTGTGAGTTGCGTTGCCCTGACTTCGCCATTAAAGTTCACAAGCTGTAATAGCTAGAGGAGGTCGGTTCGTGGCAAAGAAAATTGCACTTTTGCAGGGGAATGAGGCTTGCGCCCATGGCGCTCTTTATGCCGGATGTAATTTCTTCGGCGGTTACCCAATTACACCCTCCACCGAAGTTGCCGAAGTCATGTCAGGCGAGCTTCCCAAGGTCGGTGGCAAGTTTATTCAAATGGAAGACGAAATCGGCGCTATGGCATCGATTATCGGCGCTTCCCTCGCTGGTTCAAAAGCGTTGACCGCAACCTCAGGTCCCGGTGTTTCTCTGAAGCAGGAATTGATCGGTTATGCCTGTATCGCTGAAGTTCCCTGCGTTATCATCAACGTGATGCGTGGTGGCCCTTCAACCGGTATGCCGACCGGTCCGGGTCAATCAGATGTGATGCAGGCCCGTTGGGGAACCCATGGTGATCATGCTGCCATCGCCCTTTGTCCTTCTTCCTGTCAGGAAATTTTCTCTGAAACAGTGCGTGCTTTTAACCTGGCGGAAAAATATCGCATGCCGGTGCAGGTTCTGTTTGATGAGATCGTTGGTCACATGCGTGAGCGGATTGTCTTTCCTGAGCCTGGCGAACTCGAGGTAATTGATCGTACGGCTCCATCGGTTCCACCAGAACAATACAAGCCGTTTGATACCTCCTTTGGTGATGTTCCGCCACTGGCAGCTTTTGGCTCTGACTACCGTTTCCATGTAACCGGATTGAACAAGGCCGAGGATGGGTTCCCGACCACCAAAGCCGAACTGGTAGACGCAGAAGAACGTCGCCAGATCCGTAAAGTGGAAGGTGCGGAGGCACGGGCTGATATTGAGCTGAACGAGGAGTATATGACAGAAGACGCCGAAGTGGTTATTTTCGCTTACGGCTCGACCGCTCGTTCTGCCCGTTATGCGGTGAATGAACTGCGTGAGCAGGGTATTAAAGCTGGTTTGTTCCGTCCTATCACTCTCTGGCCTTTCCCGGAAAAGCGAGTTGCTGAACTGGGTGAGCAGGTCAAGGCGATGGTCGTTGCTGAAATGAACCTCGGTCAAATGGTTTTCGAGGTTGAGCGGATTGTCAAAAATACATGCAAATTAGGTCTGGTCACGCGCGTCGACGGTGATCCCCTCACCCCGACCCAAATTATTGACCAGGTTAAGGAGGTTCTTTAAATGGCTTACGATTACGAAAAATCAATCCGCCCAGGTAAGCTGCCTCATATCTGGTGTCCCGGTTGTGGTCATGGCATTGTCATGAAAGGTCTGATCCGGGCCATGGATACCTGCGGCCTGGAAAAAAACAATACAGCGATTGTTTCCGGTATTGGCTGTGCCAGCCGGATGCCTGGTTATCTGGATTTTAACACCCTGCATACTGCTCATGGTCGTGCAGCTGCTTTTGCGACCGGCGTCAAGATGGCAAAGCCTGAGATGACCGTTATTTGCTGTGGTGGCGACGGCGACGGTGCCGCGATTGGTGGTAACCACTTTATTCATGCCTGTCGGCGTAATATCGACATGACCTATGTGCTGCTGAATAACTATATCTACGGCATGACGGGTGGTCAGTTCTCTTCGTCGACCCCCCCCGGTCACCTGGCGTCAACCACTCCTTATGGCAACCCTGATCCAGCATTTGATCTGGCAAAATTGGCGATCGGTGCCGGTGCGACTTTTGTTGCCCGTACCACTGCTTTCCATGCCACACAGATCGACAAATTGATTGTTGAAGGGATCAAACACAAGGGCATGGCAGTTATCGAAATCCTCGACGACTGTCCGACAACTTACGGTCGTCGTAATAAGTTCCGCAGTGTTGTGGATATGATGAAGCGTCTTAAGGATATCGCCGTTCCGGTGACCGCAGCCGCAAAGATGACTCCTGAACAACTGGAAGGCAAGACATTGACCGGCGTACTGCACAAGGAAGACCGTCCGGAATACTGCGAAAACTACGCAAAAATTATTGCGCGTGTACAAGGCGCCTGATCACATCCATAAGGAGACGAGAATCATGGCAGAAAGATATGAACTTCGCTTTTCCGGTGCGGGTGGTCAGGGTTTGATCACCGCCGGAATCATTCTGGCTGAAGCCGCTTCGATTATCGAAGGGCGGCATGCCGTTCAGTCACAAAGCTACGGTCCTGAAGCCCGTGGTGGTGCTTCCAAGTCGGAGGTTATTATCGGTGAAGCCCCGATCGATTATCCCAAGGCAACTATTGTTGATGCATGCCTGGCGATGACTCAGGAAGCGGCTGATAAATATGCTGTTGGTATCAAGAAGGGTGGCGTATTGCTGGTGGATAGTGATTTTGTCAAAAACCCTCCTCAGGGCGATTACAAGATCTACAGCTTGCCGATTATGCGGACTGCTAAGGTCGATGTCGGCCGTGAAATTGTCGCAAACGTTATTGCCCTGGGTGCAATGATAGCCTTGACTGATGTTGTAAAACGCGAGTCAGGAGAGCAGGCCGTTCTGGCTAAAGTTCCGGAAGCCTTTAAGGATCTGAACAAAAAGGCCTACAGCCTTGGTTTTGATAAAATGAAGGAAGTCCTGGCTGGTTAATTTTCTGGACAGTTATAGCTAAAGCAAGGCCTGGTGACATACCATCGGGCCTTGCTTTTTTTTTGGTCTCATTGGTAAAGTTTGTGATACAAACTTCCTGTATAATAAACCTTCAAAAATGATGAAAGAAAGGCTGTTTAGATGAAAAAACTTGTCATTGCATTATCCATGATGATGTTTGTTGCGACTATCGGTTATGCAACAACATGGGAAACCGAAGCTCAGAAAGTTGGTTATGCCATCGGTATGAATATTGGCATGAGTATGAAGATGCAGGAACTGGACATCGATCCTGATCAGGTATCGGCAGCTCTTGTGGCGGCCTTTAAGGGTGAACCTACACTGATGGATGAAGATCAGATGGCACAGACGCTGATGGCTTTCCAGCAGCAGATGCAGGCGCGCGACGTGGAAAAAATGGCTGCTGAAGCGACAAAAAACGCTGCGCAGTCGCAACAGTATCTTGAGCAGAACAGTAAAAAGAAGGGTGTTGTGACGACAGAAACTGGTCTGCAGTATCGCGTCCTGTCAAAAGGTAAAGGGACATCACCCGTGGCTGATTCGACGGTCGATGTTCACTATCGTGGCACCCTGGTTGATGGAACGGAATTCGACAGCTCTTACTCCCGTGGGGAACCTGCAACATTTCCCGTTGGTAATGTTATTCCCGGTTGGACCGAAGCGTTGCAACTGATGAAGGTAGGGGACAAGTGGGAGATTGCTATACCGGCTGAATTGGCTTATGCCGATCAGGGGGCGCCACCTGTTATTCCTCCAGGTGCTGCCCTTGTTTTCGAGGTCGAGCTGCTGAAGATTCATTAGTCTATTTCTGATTCATCCTCATCGGGCAGTAATCGTCCGATGAGGATGATGGCAGTGCAAAGTAACAGTAGTGTTTCGAACATGGTGATGGCCTTCCTGGTTGTGTAGATTCAAAATCCTTCCTTATAAAAATCATGATAGGCCTTGTATGTGACATAATAATTCACATTAACAGGGTTGCCGACATTGCTCTTGCTGAAACGATGTAAGAAGTCATTTCGGTAGTTTGTTTTCATATAAAGAGGAACTGCACGTTGACTTCAATTCGAAGAATCGTATACAGTATGCAGTTGCTAGCCGCTAAAACACTTGTTTAACCTTGATTTTAAGAGTGAAAAATCAGGACATGAAACCCATTTTCCCAACGCGATAACTGGAGGAGAGAGATGATTGACGCTTATCTGAAGCATGAAGAAGAAAGAAGGGCACAGGGGATTCCTGCGCTACCATTAAACCCGGAGCAGACATCCGGTCTGTGTGATCTGCTGCAGAATCCTCCAGCGGGCAGGGAAATTTTTTTGTTACATCTGCTGACTGAGCGGGTATCACCAGGTGTGGATCCAGCGGCTGAAGTCAAGGCTGCATTTCTGGCAGACCTGATCACCGGTTCAAAATCATCACCCTTGATTGATCGAGTCAAAGCTGTAGCGCTTCTTGGGGCCATGATCGGTGGTTATAACGTCGATTCTCTGATTAATGCCCTGAAGGACAAGGAACTTGCTGACCATGCCGCTAAGGCATTGTCCGGCATGACCTATGTGTACGATGCTGCCGAGCAGGTTGTTGAACTGTCTAAAACCAATGCAGCAGCTAAAAAGGTTGTTCAAAGCTGGGCTGATGCTGAGTGGTTTACCGGCAAGCCGGCAATGCCTGAAGTGATTACCGTCAAGGTATTCAAGGTTGAAGGGGAAATCAATACTGACGATTTTTCACCTGCCGGTGATGCCTGGAGTCGTCCCGATATTCCTTTACATGCTCTGGCGATGGGTAAAACCCGTTTCCCCGGGGGCATTCAGGAAATTGCCAAGTGGCGAACAGAAGGTCATCAGGTGGCTTTTGTCGGCGATGTTGTCGGTACCGGCTCTTCCCGTAAATCAGCCTGTAACAGTGTTTTGTGGTGTATCGGTGATGACATTCCTGCTGTACCTAACAAGCGTCGTGGTGGCGTGATCATTGGTGGTGTTATTGCCCCCATCTTCTTCAATACCGCCCAGGACTCCGGCGCCCTGCCACTGCGCATGGACGTCAGCAATCTGAATATGGGTGACATTATCACCATCAATACGGCCAAAGGTGAAGTTGCCAACGCAGCCGGTGAGGTGATTACTACCTTTGAGATCAAGCCCTCTACGGTTCCGGATGAATATCGCGCAGGAGGCCGGGTGCCTTTGATTATCGGCCGCGCTCTTACCGGTGTTGCGCGTAAGGCGCTGGGACTGGGAGCTTCAGACCTGTTTGCACAAGTTCAGAATCCAGAAGCTAAACCGGGTCAGGGTTATACCCAGGCACAGAAAATGGTTGGTCGTGCCTGCGGGGTTGACGGGGTGCTGCCTGGTAGTTCTTGCGAGCCTAAAATGACGACGGTTGGCTCCCAGGACACGACCGGGCCAATGACCGCTGATGAGTGGAAGGAACTCGCCTGTCTGCGTTTCCAGTCACCGATGGTGATGCAGTCCTTCTGTCATACATCCGCCTATCCTAAACCGGCAGATGTTAAGATGCATAAGACCTTGCCGCCGTTTATTTCCGAGCGCGGAGGTGTTCCCTTGCGCACTGGTGATGGAGTTATTCACAGCTGGCTTAACCGTCTACTGGTTCCCGATACGGTCGGCACCGGTGGTGATTCTCACACCCGCTTCCCGATTGGAATCAGCTTCCCTGCCGGATCCGGTCTGATTGCTTTTGCCGGTGCCTTGGGCTTTATGCCTCTGGATATGCCGGAGTCGGTCCTCGTTCGTTTCAAGGGTACGCTAAATGAGGGTATCACCCTGCGTGATGCGGTTAATGCGATCCCTTACTGGGCCATCAAGCAGGGGTTGTTGACGGTTCCCAAAAAGAACAAAGTTAATATCTTTAACGGCCGTATTCTCGAAATGGAAGGTCTACCCGATTTGTCCGTCGAGCAGGCTTTTGAACTGACGGATGCTGCGGCTGAGCGTTCGGCTGCTGCCGGTTGTATCCAATTGTCAGAAGAAAGCGTGTGCGCTTATCTGCGTTCAAATATTGCCTTGATGGAGCAGATGATCAAGGACGGCTACCAGGATGCAGAAACACTGCGCAACCGGATTGATGCGGTTAAGGATTGGCTCAAGGATCCCAAGCTGATTCGCGCTGATTCCAATGCGGAGTATGCTGCTATTATCGAGATTGATCTGACCGAGATCACCGAACCAATTCTTGCCTGCCCTAATGATCCCGATGATGTGAAACTTCTTTCCGACGTTCAGGGGACCTTAATCCAGGACGTTTTCATTGGCTCCTGTATGACCAATATCGGGCACTTCCGTGCCGCCGCAGAAATCTGGCGCGGTGAAAAGTTCAACCCCGACGTGCGTACCTGGGTTTGCCCGCCGACCCGTATGGATCAGGAAAAACTCAAAGAAGAGGCCGTTTTTTCAGTCTTCAGCGCCAAAGGAGCTCGGCTTGAAATCGCCGGCTGTTCGTTGTGCATGGGGAATCAGGCGCGGGTACCGGACAAGGTCAATATGTACTCAACCAGTACCCGGAACTTCGATGATCGTATTGGCGATGGTGCCAAGGTGTACCTGGGTTCGGCTGAACTCGGTGCCGTTGTTGCCAATGTCGGCAAATTGCCGACTCCGGCGGAATATTTTGCCGTTTACAAAGAGCGCATCGCTCCCAAAGCAGGGCAGATTTACCAGTACCTGCAGTTTGATGAGATGGAAGGCTACGGCGCCTGATCCATTTTGATGTGACAGGTTGTTAAATAAAAAAGGCCACTCTTTTGCGGAGTGGCCTTTTTGGTGAAGGACGCATTACTTGAACAGCTTTTTAACCTGATAATGAGCGATGATGACCAGCAACAGCACAAAGGTTGCCAGCCCAAAACGCGCACCCAGGGTCTGTGCTTGCTGCAGGCTGCTTCCCCCGATGTAGCCGAGTCCAGGATAGCAGATGCCCCACAGGATCGAACTGATCAGGATGTAGAAGGAAGCCGCGCGCTCAGGCATCTGTGACAGCCCCGCAATGAACGGGACAATACCACGGATCGGGCCGATAAACCTTGCAAAAAACAGACTTTTACCACCATGTGTGACGAAAAATTTCTGTGCATAGCGAACCATTTTTCGCCGCCGTCTAAAAAAACGCATACGTAAAAAGATACCACCGTAGCGCTTGCCCAGCCACAGACTGAGTAGATCCCCTAGCAGCGCGCCAAGAGCGGCTACCAGGATCAATGAGGCAAGGTTTCCTTTGCCGGCAACAACAAGAAAACCAGCCAGGACAATAAGTGTGCTGCCGGGCATGATCAGACCTGCTACCGGAAGCGATTCCGCCAGGGTGACGAAAAAGAGCAATAAATAGTAATTGCCCCCTTCAGGAAGATATATCAATATCTGCTGGATCCAGGCTTCCATCAGCGGCAACATTCAGGCTCAAACTCAGCCATCCAGCGATCAAAAATCTGCACTTTGCCACTACCGAACCGCTCGAGTTGTTTGCGTATTTTTTTAATGCTTTTGGCCTGATACAGTTTTTCCGGATCTTTGGAATAGAAGAGGTCGGCATAGCAGATGATTTTCTCTTCCAGGGTTTCTGGAAGGAAATCGCGTTTTGGTAAAGGTAAATGGCTCTGTTCGATTTCTGTCGCTGTCAATCCTACACCGGTATGACGCTCGCAAACTCGTGCATGGGCAGGTAACCCTAGATCTGTGAGTAACAGCGCGCCGATGATGCCGTGCCGGAGGTATGGAGCTTCACCGTGGCATCCGATGTCGGGTGCATTGGTGAAGATCATACCGATATCATGCAGCATGGCCGCTTCGGCAATAAACTGTAAATCGGGATTCTGCCCCCGGTAGCTAAGAGCGCGGGCGATGGCCAATGCCCGGCGTGACACCAGCCGACTATGGACAAGCAGGATTGTTCGTGCCACCGGGTGGGGCAGATAATATCGATTGATCACCTCGGCCGGTTTGAGCCTTGTCGACATCACCGGCGAAACTTATACATCGTCCCAGGTGATGCAGGCAACCGGACAATTATCCATTGCTTCTTCAATCTTTTCAATGCTATCCCCTTGCGGATTAAGAATACCGGCCTTATGTTCCGATACCATATGGAAAACCTTGGGACTGATGCGAGTACAGGTTTCGCACCCGATACAGGTGTCTTCATCCAGACAGAGAAGCTGCGCCATAAAGAAATCCTTTTCCAAGTGAGTGTTTAAATGATGCTACATGGAAGCCTATTATTACCTGTTCATCGTCACTTTGACAAACATGATTCATTTTGTTGGTGAAATATGGTAGTCAACGAGAACTGTCATAACAGATGTGGGGTCATGTTGTCGTGAAAAAAAGTGTCGGGTTGCGTACCGAAATCCTTGTCACTCTAACCTTTCTGCTGGTTGCTGCTCTGCTGTTGGGCGGGATGCTGATGCTGCGTTTGACTGAGCAACGTCTGCTTGCAGAGCGTCTTCGTCATCTCGATGAAGTAACACACCTTGTAGTTGTCGCTGTGGTGCCGACGCAGGAGGCCACAGAGTTGGTTTTGCCCAGTCCGTCACGCTCACAGTTGCTGAGCAAGCTGAGTGAGACGGGTTACTGCGACGGTTGGTGGCTTTTTGACCAGAACCTCAATTCACTCGAGTCTTTCAGTATTGCGGGACAGCAGCCTTTTAGTGCTGCCCGTCGTCAACAGGTCAGACTTACGGGCGTTGTTGAGCGACGGGTTAACTTTCCAGCGCTGCTGAATCTGTTCAGCACAACCCGCGCTGGTGTCCAGTTTGCACTTCCTTTATATGCCGATCAACGCTTTGCCGGTGTTCTTGAAATGCACTTCAGCCTTGACGATATCCGCTTGCAGTTGCTGGACGCCCTGCAATTACTACTGATCTATGTTGCGCTATATGGCCTGGTTCTGGTTGCTGCCGGATACTATCTACTCCAGCGCAATATTGTCAAGCCGGCCAAACTGTTATTGCGAGCTACCCGGGATGTCGAGCGCGGTGATTTGAATACGCGTCTGCCGATTGCCGGACCGACAGAACTGGCTCAATTGGCCATGGCTTACAACGAAATGGTTGTTGCTCTGAACAAGAGCCAGGCGCAAACGTATATTCATATCGATGAGCTCAAAAATACCAATCGGCAATTACAGCAAGCCCGTGATGAGTTGATTCGCAGTGAAAAAATGGCTTCAGTTGGACAATTGGCCGCTGGTCTTGCCCACGAACTGGGCAACCCGTTGGCGGCTTTAATCGGTTATCTTGAGCTCCTTAAAAAACGCTTGAAATCTACGGATCAGGATGTTGTTGAGCGTTCCCTGACCGAAGCACAGCGCATCGATTATCTGGTTCGCGAGCTCCTTAACTTTTCGCGGCCGGTGGATCATCTCAGCATCGATCATGTTGATGTCATTGCCGAGTTGCGGGTGTGTCAGGAGCTGCTGATAAACCAGGGTACCTGCGGGCAGGTTCGTATCGAAGATAAACTGCCTGCGCTTTCTGCCATGGTGTGTATCCAACGGCAGAAGCTCCAACAGGTTTTTATTAATCTGCTAATCAATGCAATTCATGCATGTGAAAACAAAGGAGTTATCGAATTCACCGCCGGAATTGAAGAGGGCGTCGTGTGGCTGCAAATCAGGGATAACGGTTGCGGTATGGCTGCGGGCGAGCTGACCCGAATATTTGATCCTTTTTATACGACCAAGGCCCCCGGGGAAGGTACAGGTCTGGGACTCACTATTTGTCATCGGATTATTGAGGAAGCAGGTGGTCATCTCCAGGTTGAGTCGATACCGCACCAGGGGAGCAGTTTCAGGTTAATTCTGCCATTGGCGCTTAATCAGGAGTAGGGCGTGGAAACCGCTGCGAAGAAAAGGGGCTCCGCAGCGGTTTTTTTTATTCCACGATGGTGGTTTTTATAATCATGACGACATCTTTGGGGACGTCCTGATGCGGGCCAAAATTGCCGGTTGGTACCTTGGCGATAGCGTCAACAACCTCCATGCCGTCAGTGACCTGGGCAAAAACAGCGTAACCATAGGCGTTAGGGGTTTCCCCCTGGTGGTCGAGAAAACTGTTGTCGACCAGGTTGATAAAAAACTGACTGGTGGCACTATCAACCACCTGGGTACGCGCCATGGCGAGAGAACCACGCACATTTTTAAGACCATTGTCGGCCTCGTTTTTAATTTGCTGGTTCGTTCCTTTCTGTTTCATGTCAGCAGTGAAACCACCACCCTGAATCATAAAGTTGGGGATAACCCGATGAAAAATTGTCTGGTCGTAAAATCCACTACGTATGTAGTGGAGAAAATTCTCGCTGGATACAGGGGCTTTTTCCTGATTCAAGGCAATAGTGATCGACCCTTTGTTGGTTTCGATAATAATACTTGGTTGTATGTTCATTTGTCCTCTCCTGTGGATGGTGGAATGTCTGACGCAGCTATCCCCTTGTCAGGTGGTTGCTCAGTGCAAAAATCATATCTTATGGGGCCGGTGTCGGCATCAATCAACCGTCGGTTTGCTTGATGCCGGTCTTGACTAAATCAATAAATTGATGATCCGGAACCGGGCGGCTGAACAGGTAGCCCTGGAAGATGGTGCAGCCGTTTTGATTGAGGAAGTCGAGTTCGGGTCGGGTTTCTACGCCTTCGGCAATCACTTTAAGATAAAGGTGCTCGGCCATGGCAATGATGGTTGCGACAATGGCAGCATCATTGGCATCGCTTTCAATGTCGCGCACAAAGGATTGATCAATTTTGAGAATGTCCAGCGGCATTTTTTTCAGGTAGGTCAACGATGAATAGCCGGTACCAAAATCATCAATCGATAGCTGTATTCCAAGTTCTTTGAGCCCCTGCATTTTTTCTATGGTATCGACAATGTTATCAATCACCAGACCTTCTGTAAGTTCAAAACAGAGCATTTTCGGGTCAACACCGGTCTCATCCAGTATGGTCTTAACCTGACTGACAAACTCAGGTTGCCGAAATTGACGGGGGCTGACGTTGATTGCAAGGTGGGTCATCCCGAGTTCCTGGTCGTTCCAATTTTTCAGGTGTTTACAGGCATTACGCAATACCCACTCGCCAATGGGAAGAATCAGGCCGCTGACCTCGGCGATGGGGATAAAAATACCGGGAGAAACAAAACCTTTGGTTGGGTGTATCCAGCGAATCAGGGCCTCGGCACCGAGGATGTTGCCGTAATAATCGACTTGGGGCTGGAAATAGAGAGACAATTCGTCGCGTTCGATCGCATGGCGCAGTTCTTTTTCCAAAGCAAGGCGATAGTCTGCGGCCGCCTGCATGCTCGGTAAGAAGAAGCGGATTGTGTCGCGGCCATCATCCTTGGCTCGGTACATGGCCGTGTCTGCATAGCGGAGGATATCACTACCTGTTTCATAACTGCCGTTAACCGACGGAAACAGTGCGACACCGATGCTGGGGGTAATGTGCAGGGCGTTCTCATTAATAACGAATGGCGCGGCCAGGTGTTCCTTGATGCTTTCTGCCTTGTGTTGTGCCACCGCTGCTGCGCTGGTGGCATCACGACCCAGGTCAGATAAGAGAAAGACAAATTCATCTCCTCCCAATCTTGAAACCGTATCCTCGGCACGGACATCGGACGTCAAGCGTTCGGCCACCTGTTTGAGCAGTTCATCGCCGATCGGGTGGCCAAGAGAATCATTGATATTTTTAAAACGATCCAGATCTAAAAAAAGCATAGCGCCAAAATGGCCATAGCGTCGAGCGCGAGAGAGGTTTTGATCGAGGCGATTGAGCAGCAGGCGGCGATTCGGCAGTTCCGTCAAGGGATCATAATAAGCCAGGTATTCAATCCGCGCTTGCGCCTGCTTGCGTTCGGTAATGTCGCGCAGCGTGGCACAAATTTTATCAGCGTTATCTCTTTCGCCGCGTTGATAACTGGCATTAAGGGAGCAGGGGATCTCCTTCAGGTTCTTGTTTCGCAGGTGAATCTCGAAGTCACGGATCTGACCCTCTTGCTCGAGGTGCTGGTACAATGCGTCCCGTTCATCTGCCAGGGGAAATAGATCCTTCATTGGTGTACCAAGAAGCTCACTACGTTTGAATGCTGATATCTGCGAGATGGATGGGCTGATCTCAAGAATCTCGCCATTGGCGATGAATTCAATGTAAATGTCTTGCAGGTTCTCAAAAATTGAGCGATAAGTCTCCTCGCTCTTGCGCAGTTTGATATGTGAATCATTCAGGTCGTTGATGGCTTTTTGCAAGGCGGCGGTGCGGCGGGTTACTTCTTCTTCAAGGTGCTCCTGATAGGCACGGTTTTCAATAATCAGCCGAGCGCGTTCGAGCTCCTGGTTAATGGCGTGAAGTAAAACCGATAAATCCTGGATCGGTTTAAGCAGATAATTCCAGGCACCGCGGCGGATTGCCTCAATAGCATCTCCAATAATACCGGTTCCGGAGACGACGACGATTGGCGTATCGGGGGACTCGGACTTGATTGTCTGGAGAACTTCCAATCCGTCCATTTCCGGCATGCGCAGATCGCACAAAACCAGATCCGGTTTTTCATGGCGAAAGATATCGAGTCCTTCGCGTCCGTTTTTTGCCTCAATAACATCGAAATCATGATCCTCAAGGAACAGTCGGAAACTGTTGCGGATCTGATCTTCATCGTCAATGGTGAGGATTAACGGGTTTTTTTGACGCCCCATGACAATCAGCCTTTTTTATGAGGATACTCATGATAAGTTCTTACTATAACATCGTTCCAGCGGAATCCAGCAAAAAAAATTACCCCGGTACTATTTTAAGCCTTTGTTACGACAGGTCGCCAGTCAGGTTCTGCAGGGTAAAGAGTTTGGGATTGATGGTCGCAATCGCTTCGATCAGCTCTTTTAATTGATCTGAATCGAGATTTTCTTCCGTGTCAGCGTCCTGAAAATAGCAGTAGCCTTTAGGGAGTTGGCTGTAACTGCCGCCAAAAAACAACGCTGCGTCTACCATATCATTGACTCTTCCGCTGACCTCCCATGGGTCACGATAGTTGTACTGACGCGCGGTAATCTGTAAACCCAGATTGTTAGGAAAAACCGCTTTAACCTCAAAGGAAAAATCACGCGGTGATCCGTAATGATCACTGCGCCCGGAGCGCCCTTTGACGCGGGCACCGGCTTCTTGCAGCATGGTGGTAACGCTGTCTTCCGACATGGGGGCAGGTTGCTTCATATCTCCTCCATTAAGTGATCAAGTCGTAGTTCTAATCCCCATTCTACCGGCTTCTGACCTTCAGGCGACAATACCCACAGGGTCGGGATATCTGATGATTCCGGAGCAGGGCCGAAGCCATCGGTCAGGTAGATGATAGCAGCTGGACGTGGTTGCATTTTGCAGGCATGGTCGAATACCGGGCGCAAGTCGGTAAATCCGCCGCCGCGAAAAACATCGATGACCGCCTGATTTCCACTGAAGGATGCTACTTTTTGAATGCGGCTACCGGCATACAGAACAGTTATGCGACTCTGACGTGACTGAGCAATGCGTAGCAGTTCTCTGGCAAAGGCTTCGCGCAGGGGTTGAATATCGGTGGAATCACTGACATCGATGCCGACCACGAGGTTAAGATACTGCTGCTTGCGCACTCCCGGAGTAGACTGATCAAAACGCCGGTGGGCGCGTTTCCAGGTTGAGGTTTTGCCGACCCTTCCGGCGGTGCCGATGAACTGTCTGAGAATCTGCTGCCAGGGGATGGTCGGCGGTGAGAGGTAGGAATGAATCAGGGCGTGCAGATCTGTTACCCCCTCGTCGCCACTTTTTTTCCAGGCCGACTGCACCATCTGGCGAACCACCTGTTCACTTAAGGAGTCTGGTGTCCGTTCGGCATCCTGCCAATGCTGGTGATCATCCAGTGGTTGTAGTTGCTGTGCCTCAAGGCTTGCTGATGATTTGTCAGTCGCCTGTTCGCCGGAGAGATCAGCTGCATTATCACCATGACCGCCACCAAGTTGATCCCCCAGCTGTGGTACGAGCAGGAGCAGGTCATAATATTCCTCAGCGGCAAGGCCGGCAGCCAACTTCAGGCGCTCCGGGCGTGGCGCCTCGGCAGGCATGTAGTCGATGCCGGGATTGATGGCGAGGTCGCAGGCCAGATCCCAGAGTCTGGGGTGACGATCTTTGCGGCGGCACGGGTGAAGATGGAGAACGTGTTTAACCAGATGTTCGAGTAAAGCTTGCTGCTCATTGGCAGAAAAAAGGCTGAAATGCTGTGGCGATACCATCAGGGTTGGCAGGGCATCGCTCAGGGTAACGGCAACGGCTTTACGCCCCTGATAGGTACGGCGACGGCATTGCAGAAGAAAATGGCCGTAAAAGGGGCGTTGTTTCAGTAATCTGACAATGGCATCTTCAAGCTGGCGCATTGGTTTACCGGGCGTCCTGGCTGATTTTGCGGATGGTTTCCAGAATGGCAGCGTCGTATTTGTCCTGACACAAGATCGCCGCTATCGGCGGGATCCGCAACAGGCTTTTGACCATGGCAAAACGCATATCACGGGGCAGAATGTCGATATAGGCAACCAGATGATCTTGTTGGATTTCCTCCAGGTTGCTCTGTTGCTGAAGAACAGAGGTTAATTCGTTGATGGTTGCTGCCTGGATATCGTCACGTTGTTTTTCCGCCTGTACGGCCACCTCAGGCCAGCGATGTAGAATGTCTTCAGCACTCAGCGGGCGTCGGCGTTGTTCGTTACACCACTGTAAAAAGGCTACGGCAGCCTCCTTGCCGATGACGCCGCTGTAGACTTCCATTTCCAGCTCTTTGGGAAAGCGACAATGACGACGCAGGATACTGACCATTTCCCAGGCGCGTTCCGAAGGTTCCACATTCATATCAAAACTGGCGTTATTGAGTGACAGCAGGCGCTGGTGAGAGCCGATAAAGTGACGCACCGAGAGGTCAAAATCAGCCTGTTGGGCATAATCAGACCAACAGTTGGCGTCAGATTCGACCTGAATGACCACCATGCGATCGAGTAGGGCCCGATCCAGGGGAGTTACTTGATAACTGCCATCGGGCGGGTTGATAGCTACCACAACCCGATGTTGAGCCGCCAGCTTGTGGGTGTGCAATGCGCGTTGTTGTCCCTGGGATGGAGGTTCAACAAACTGAAAAATAGCCTGCAACGTATCTTCCTGCTGAGCACGGTTAAGTTCATCGCAATGGACGACTGTCGATGGAGCATTGTCTGCCGGCCACCAGGAAGGGCGTGACCAGTGCATAGTGTCGTCAATCCGGTAAGGAATGCCGACCAGATCACCAACTTCCATCTGTCCCAGACGCAAGGGGATATAGTTGCGTTTGATGTCACGACATACCTGAATAATGCCGGCAGTTTTGCCGACACCACGGTGGCCGACAATGCAGGGGGTGAGGTTTGTCGTGGTAAGGATTTCCTTGAGCACAGTTTTCATCTGTTCAATATTCATGGTTTACTCGTTGGACACCGGCAAGCAAAGGATATGTTTTTGGGAAAGATAAGGATAAATTGACTTCATACTATGCCGGAAGGCACAGGCGAAAGTCAAAAGCAGTAAAGGGATGACTGGTCAATAGTTGAATATTGTTCGTTGGTCAGGAGGGGAGGCCGGAGAGAGTTTCCAGGGTTTTTTGTTCAAGCAGTTCGATGACTTCATTGTTGAGATGGAAACGTAAATAGCAGCTTTCGTCCAAATCAGTTTCAACGGTATCTTTACCGGAACCGAGGTTAAACAGACAGGTAATAATATTTGCCGCATAGGTTGCTGCGTTGACTTCCGGTTCAACCGCTGTGTTGCGAAGATGATGGTGTGAACGGATCGCTTCCACCAAAAATGGTGGCAGACTCCACCATTGTGCCAGCATGGCGCCGATTTCAGCATGATCTGTGCCATAGAGGCTGCGCTCGGCTTTCAGCAGAGGCCACTGGTTCTCCTCAGCTATTTCGCCGGCGCGCTGAAATTTCTCGGGCAGATAACTTGTCAGCAGTAGTTTGCCCATGTCGTGAAGAAGTCCGGCAATAAAAGCGCGATCCTGCATGCCGACATCGTTGCTGTGGGTCAATTTGATCAATAAGCGGGCAATTGTCGCGCAGGCAATAGAATGCCTTTTGAAGCGGTTGATATCAAAGCCGGGGAGGTTGTTTGTCTGGGAGTTGATTGCCCGATATACAGATTCCGACAATACCAGATTTTCAACGATGTCTGTTCCCAGGACAATGATGGCTTTTTTGATGGTGTCGACGAGAAAGCGTTGTCCAAACAGAGCGGAGTTGCCCCAGTGCAGCAGGGTGGTTGACAGGCTTATATCCTGACTGATGGCTTCGGCCATTCTTTCAATGTCGATGTCATCATCGCTGATACAATCACGAACCTGACTGTAGGTTTCGGGCAGGGCCGGGAGCAGAGGAATCGTGTTAATCAGGTGCTGAAACTCAAGACTGTATTTCCGCTGATATTCGGCCTGTCGCAGGGCAGAACGCAGGATTTCTTTAAGTTCCAGATCAACCCAGGGTTTGGGAATAATCTGTTGGACTTGCCCTTGTGTCATGGCACGCAGGACAGAGCTGTGGTGGGGATGAGCTGCCAGAACCAGACGAATCGTAGCAGGGTAATTGCGGCGGATTTCATTTAACAGGTCAACAGCGTCCACGTGCTCAAAATCTGCAGCACTGACCACCAGATCAACCGCCTGTTGTGCCAGAAACTGCAGGGCTCTATCTGCTTTTGGAACAAAATGACATACCCAGTCTTCGCCTTGCAGCAATGTCTTCAGTGCAGCGAGTGCAGCAGGGTCTTCGTCAATAAAAAGAATAGTAGAGGTAAACTGTTCATTCATTCATCAGAACTCGATAGTCAGCAAGACAAAAAAACAGTATTTGCTACTGTTTTGAGAACATCATAACAGAGACAGTGAGAAAAGTTAATATCTGCTTATGGAAAAGATGTCGAATTAAATGTGAAATTTAGGTTTTTGTTCCTGAAGTTGCAATATGTCACAATTCTCAAAACAGATCTGGCGAAAACCTTCAGAGATACGTTCATCAATAGCCGCGCTTTTCCAGAAAAGTATAGCAGATTGGCGGGCATCGGTCAGCTCGGATAGAGCTTCTTTACGTAGAGGTGGTGGGGTAAACAAACGTGCCGGAATTTCCCCGGCAAGGGGTTCGTAGATGGTTGGACGAATACCATAGGCAGGCGCCAGAATAAAATGCTCATTGCCGTGGGGCAGAAAAGAAATATTGCCAAAATGCTGGTTGGAGTTGCCGATCATGTCACTGAACAGGGCCAGCCAATGGAGCTTTGCCGTTTCATTATCGGTAATGATCCCCCTTGATTTCAGTCGAGTTGCCGCCGCTACCCAATCATCGCAGGGCGCTTGTATGCGCGTATGAAGAGCACGCAGTGAGGTCACCGGCAAACGTCCAAAGATGCCCCGGCGATCGAAGCGTTTTAAGCATAGAAAGGTTTGATTGCTGGTGATAACCAGTCGTGAACGTGCTGCATTTATGCCGGCAATACGGATAGCTTCAAGGGCCAGATGTTCGCACACGAGAAGATCAGCATAGCGTACGGCCTCTTTGCTGTCAGATGCCGGTGAGAACTTGACGAGCATCTGACAAGGCGCGCCGGGTTCGTTCAGGCAGACGGAAAATTTGGGTTGTTCACCGCTCAGTTGGATCGGGGTTATCTCCCTGGCCAGGGTTTTCAGCGCTAATTGTGGGTAATCAATAGTCTGATTGGCGGGTTCAATCATGTTGGGAGGGTTTCGCACCAGATCAAAATAGCGTGCAAGGGATTCTTCACCCAGAATCAGATTGCCGGGTCGATCCTCGCCGCAACGACTGCTGGCAAACAACATGTCCTCTTCGGTCCAATCTGTGTAACGGGGCGACAGTTTCAGGTGGTCGCCATAGCGATGAGCAAAAGCGCGGGCGCTATAGCCGTTAAGCAGCAGATCCTGGAGTTGCCATGGCAGGTGGTGGAAAATTTCGCCGCTACAGGTATGGGATTGCCACCAGTATTGCCCACCTTGCAAAGGGGTCAACTGACCGTAATTGTGAACGTCACCTTTGGCATCGATGCTGTAAACCGGGAGACGGGCATGTTCGTGCCCGGTGTTTTTGGGTAGGCCGTAACAGGTTGCCCGTCCCTTGCCCATAACAACAATCTCATTTTTTATGTTGCTGATCATGCGCGACAATGTCGGCTGACTGACAGCCAATTCGTGAGTTAGTTCACGTGCCGTCATGACACGGTCAGCTAATAGATCTTTTAATTGTTGTTGTCTGGTTTTCATGCAGCCCCGGTGATGAATATAAAGGTGGATGAAAAGATACTTATCGGAGCTGATAAATCAAGGAAAAAATGTTGGATTAGAATAATAAAAGGACTTGCTCATTATCAATCAGCCGGGACGCCGCAATTATTCAGCGCCCCGGCTTCGATCATTGTTGAAGGGTAAAGAATCAGCGCGAAAAGCCGCGGGGTTTTTGCCGCGAAATTTTCCCGATAAACCAGCCACCAAAAAAGACGGCTGCACCGGCGAGAAACCATTGAATCATGTTGGAGCGGTGAAAACTGCGGTTTTCTTCGCGTAACACGAGCACCTCACTATTTAGAGACTGATTCAGTTCTTCCAGGCGCTGATTGTCTTCGTAATGAGTCAGTACGTCGGCAGAGTTTTCGCGTAAATTTTCATACTGCTCAGTAACCTGCTTAAGGTTCAAGCGCGTTTCTTCAAGTTGAACGGTCAGATCCGGGTTATCAGTTGTACTGGCGCTGACTTCCTGCAGATTGGCATTATGTTGCTGGAGTTGTTGATACTCTGCTTCCAGGTTTGCAAGTTGTGATTGCAGTTGCTCAACCAGAAGGGCATTGGGTGTGTTACTGGTGACGTATTGTTTTAGAATAAAACCTTCTGTCCCGGTCGGGGTGCGGACGCGGAAAAAATTACCCTCTTCGACAAGAAATGTCACCGGGGTGTTTGAGGGTAAACGTTCGAGGACCTGATAGTTATTGGTCGTGTTGTTGCGCACCGTCACGACCAGGGTGTCGGAAATATAGCGGGTGTCAGCAATCGCTGTTGCAGTAAGTCCTGCCGTCAGTATTCCTATCACAAATACAGCTTTCAATTTCATCGAGTGACCCTCTTGAAATGCGGGAATAAATTAAGTTGATGCTTTGTATCTGTTCAGCACCGGATCGGGGATCCTATGTCAAGGGACGCTTTTCGTCATCCATGACCGCTTGTTGTCGCCGTCCGTGGCGACAAACACCCTTGCCACAGGAACCCCGATCCTGCGCAAGGATTACAGCTGAATAGTTACGATGCTTTTACAATAAGCATCGGGTTTTAGATACTAGCGCCGATGAAAACAGAATTCAAGCAACCTTCCGGGTTCTTGATAAAAAGGTCACAGTAGTCGTCGTGTAAGAATTTTTTCTGCCTCGACAATCAAGAAAACCGCAGCACCGATACCCAGTGGGATCAACCAATGGCGTGCTTCCAGTGGCGCTGAGCCGAACCACAACTGCATAAAGGGGGCGTAGACGAATATCAGTTGAAAGCAAGCCAATACACCAACGGCTATCCAGGCCGCCGGATTGGCGATAAGTCGGCTGATTTTGAGGCTGGTGCGGTTAAGGTAGCGGCTGTTAAATAAGTAAAATGCCTGACCACAGACCAGGGTATTGACGGCCAGGGTGCGGGCCAGTTCCAGGGAGAGTCCAAGGCTTTTTTCATACAGAAAAATAGCGATGGTGGCGCCTCCGATGAGGATTGAAACAAAGATAATGCGCCAGACAAAGATCCCCCCCAGAATCGAGGATCCGGGTTGGCGCGGCTGGCGTTCCATCACCCCCGGCTCTGCCGGCTCAAAAGCCAGGGCCAGGGCCAGGGTGACAGCGGTAACCATATTGACCCAGAGAATCTGTACCGGGGTCAGGGGCAGAGCAATGCCGAGGATGATCGCGGTCAGGATGACCAGCCCTTCGGCACCGTTGGTCGGCAGAATAAAGAGGATTGCTTTGCGCAGATTGTCATAGATAGTGCGTCCTTCGGCAATAGCCTTTTCAATAGAGGCAAAGTTGTCGTCGGCCAGTACCACTTCGGCAGCCTCTTTGGTTGCCTCGGTACCTTTGATCCCCATGGCAATACCGACATCAGCGCGTTTTAAGGCCGGAGCATCATTAACGCCATCGCCGGTCATGGCGACCACCTCGCCATTGGCCTGCAGCGCTTTGACCAGTCGCAGTTTATGCTCCGGGCTGGTGCGGGCGAAGATATTGTAGTCTTTAGCCCATTGGTGTAATTCCTCATCCGTGGCTTTTTCCAGTTCGGTGCCGGTGATGACCCGATCCGTCTCGGTGATTCCCATTTCCCGGCCGATGGCAACCGCCGTGCCGGCGTGATCACCAGTGATCATTTTCACCTGGATGCCGGCCTGATGACAGATAGTAATAGAGTTGATTGCTTCCGGTCGGGGTGGGTCAATGATGCCGACCAGCCCGAGAAAGGTTAGATCGCTGTCAATGTCACTGATTTTCAGAGTGTCCTGATTGTCCTCGGCCGGGCGCGCCGCTGCCGCCAGCACCCGTAACCCCTGACTGCTGAGCTTCTCAATATGATCTACCCAGAAACTGCGATCAAGCGGTTCATCGCCGTTGGCCGTACTGCGTTGGAAGCTTGATCGGTCGAGCAGTTGATCGGGCGCCCCTTTAACCAGGATCATCAGTTCGCCGGCAGCTATCCGGTTGAGGGTTGCCATGAACTTGTTATGTGATTCGAAGGGGATGGTGGCAACGCGCTCATAGCGACTGTCATCAAAGTTGGCTTTGGCAGCGAGGGTGCGTAAGGCCCCTTCGGTTGGTTCGCCGGTCACCTGCCATTGTTGGTCCTCCTGAATGATCTCCGAATCGTTGCAGACGGCCATGACTTCAATCAGATGGAAGACTTCCCGATGGTCCTTGAGGTTGATCGGTTGAGCGCCATGATCCTGGTTTGTGATCGTTCCATCCGGAGCATATCCGGTACCACTGACATCATATTTAGCTCCGAGGGTGACCAGATGGCGAGCCGTCATTTCGTTGCGGGTCAAGGTTCCGGTTTTATCAGAGCAGATTACCGTGACCGAGCCCAGGGTTTCGATGGCGTTGAGTTTGCGGGTAATGGCGTTGCGACGTGCCATACGCTGTACCCCGAGCGCCAGGGTAATGGTGAAGATGGCGGGCAGTCCTTCGGGAATGGCGGCAACAGCGAAGCCGATGGCCGACAGAAAGAGTTCGCCGACCGTGTATTCGTGAAAAAACCAACCGATAAACCACATGACAATGGCCATGCCGACAATAACCACCGACAACCGTTTGCCAAAGGTGTTCATCTGGCGGGTCAGGGGGGTAGCGATCTTTTCGACTTCGGCGATCATCGTGTTGATGCGGCCTATTTCAGTGTTGATGCCGGTGGCGGTGACCACACCGATACCCCGCCCGGTGGTGACCAGGGTGCCGGAGAAGGCCATACCGCTACGATCGCCGAGGCCGGCATCCGCATCGGCTGTTGACGTGGATTTGTCGGCGGCGAGGGATTCACCCGTCAGGGCTGATTCTTCAATCTGCAGATGGATCGTTTCAATCAGGCGCATATCAGCAGGAACGCGGTTGCCGGAACGCAGTTTGACGCGGTCGCCGGGGACCAGATTTTCAGCATCAATTTCAACCCAGCGCCCGTCGCGCAACGCCAGGGCCTGCAGCGACAACATCTTGCGGATCCCCTCCAGTGCCTCTTCAGCCTTGCCTTCCTGAATAAACCCGATGACCGCATTGATAATGACCACGGCGAGAATGACGCCGGTATCGATCCAGTGGCCGAGTACTGCTGTCAGTGTCGCTGCGGCGAGCAGAACGTAGATTAATAGATTGTGAAAGTGTTTGAAAAAGCGCTTGAAAATTCCTTCTTTTTCCACAGCCGGCAGGCGGTTGTGACCGACATCTTCCAGTCTTTTCTGCACTTCGACCAGGGTCAGACCTTTGGCCGAACTGTCGAGTCGCTTGATTATTTCATCCGTATCGATGCTGTGGGGATTGTTCACCTGATAGAGGGGTTCTTGCGATGATGTCATAAAGTGCGATTCTCCTTAAAATAAATAATTGCTGCCGGCAGTATCAGCCCAGAAACTGGTGGGCAAGCTGCTGACAATACAGAATTCTAACAGGTGAAATAAGCCTGTACAAGTTGGGTGTGAGGGAGGAACGGGGTGGCTGAGGGTGTTGACTATCTGCTGTAGCCACTTCCGATAGCAGAAAAAGGCAGGCGTACGTCAAGATCACCAACCTGGTCTATAACCCAGCTAGTGAAGGTATTGCTGTTAGGGCCGGGAAAAACACGATATTCGTGCGGCCACGGATAGCTGCGGGCAGCTTCTTTAACCTGCACAATCAGTGAGTCGACTTCGTCGCCACGGTAGTTGGCCAGCAAGCGGGGTCTTTTACCAAACCAGTAACGATCAGGGATGTCAACTTCAACCCGCAGCACCGGCAGGCCACGGTTGCCGCGCCAGCCAATGACTTCATAAACCGTATAGTAGGGCTCGTTCGTACCTTTGGTGGCAATCCAGGTATGGACAGCAAACCAGCCACGCCAACCCCAGGCCCGGGCGGCATAAATTTGAACAATGGCTTCCCGGTTCAGCGTCGGATCGGGAGCGATTCCTGCCGGTTGGCGGCTGGCTGTACGCCAGTCGCCGTCGGAACAGCCACTTTGCAGTATCAACAATATCAGTATGAAAAGGAGAAAGAGTTTTTTCATGGTCGCAATCCCCTTTGTCTTTGCCCTGACGGAATAAGCATCTGGATCTTCTGTCTACTCTCTCATGTTGAGGCTTTTGCTGACAAGAGCAGGGGAGATACAGTGACAGACTTTCTTTGACAGTACCCGTCCGACAGACTATCTTGGGAATGAAATAAGCACAGCTGTCTGATTTTAAAAAGGGACGTTTTATGGGAATTGCTGCTGATATTGTCATTATTCTTGTCGCCGCTTTGGTGGGCGGTTTGATTGCCCAACGTTTGCGTCAACCGTTGGTTCTCGGATACATCCTGGCGGGGGTAGCGATCGGCCCCTTTGCCGGTGGCTTATCCATGTCGGAAGTCCATGAGATTGAGAAGCTCGCAGAAATTGGCGTAGCCCTGCTGCTCTTTGCCCTCGGTCTGGAATTTTCCCTGAAGGAACTCAAACCGGTTAAATATGTGGCGCTGATCGGTGGTCCGATTCAGATCCTGACCACCATCGGTTACGGCTACCTGATTGGTCGCTGGTTCGGCTGGGAGGCGGGGCCTTCCTTATGGATGGGGGGGCTGATTTCCATTTCCAGTACCATGGTGATTCTCAAGACCCTGATGGCCCAGGGGATGATGGGAACCCTGTCGAGCCGGGTGATGATCGGAATTCTGATTGTTCAGGACCTGGCGGTTGTGCCGTTGCTGATTCTGTTGCCACAAATTACCAATCCCGCCGCCGGGTTGCCCCTGTTGGGCATCGCGGTACTCAAATCTGTCATTTTTTTGGCCATCATGCTGTTGCTTGGTACCCGCTTATTGCCGTTTCTGCTGATGCGGGTTGCCCGTTGGAACTCACGTGAGCTGTTTCTGCTGACGATTACCGCCATCGGCCTGGGCATCGGCTATGCCACCTATATGGTTGGGCTGTCCTTTGCCTTCGGCGCCTTTGTCGCCGGCATGGTCCTCAGTGAATCGGATTACGGCCACCAGGCCTTAAGTGACATCATTCCGCTACGCGATCTGTTTGGCCTGCTGTTTTTTACCTCCGTCGGGATGCTGTTAAATCCCCAGTTTCTGCTTGAAAACTGGCTCGGAGTTTTCAAGCTGGTGATGCTGGTGGCTGTTGGTAAAGCCCTGATCATGGCAGTCATTGTCCGTTCTTTCGGTTATGGTAACGTCGTGCCGTTGGCGGTTGCTCTGGGGATGTTTCAGATCGGCGAATTTTCTTTTGTTCTTGGACAGGTCGGTTACGGCGGCGGTTTTTTAAGTATGGAGCAGCATTCCTTCCTGCTCTCGGCAACCATCATCAGTATGTTGATGACCCCGCTGATCTCAGGTTTTACGGCCCCACTGTATCGGTTACAGCAGCGTCTATTCAAACGTGAACAACTGGAAACCTTCAATCTCCCTCCGGAGGGTTTGCGCGATCATGTGGTGATTGCCGGTGGTGGTCAGGTTGGGCAGAGCGTGGCCTATATCCTGACCAAGCTCGATGTGCCGTTTGTGATCGTTGATCTGGCCCAGAACTCTATTAAGGAATGCAAAAAACAGGGTTATCCGATTATTTACGGCGATGCCGGACAACCGGTGGTGCTGGACGCCGCCAATGTTGCCGAGGCTAAACAATTGCTGATCACCGTGCCTCATATTGTCACAACCGAAGCCATTGTGCGCCACGTTCATCTGAGCTATCCCGACTTGAGTATGGTTGTTCGTTCGGTCGGGGCCGAGCAGACGAAGGCTCTATACGAAGATGGGGTGTATATGGTTATTAATCCGGAATTGGAAGCGGGGCTTGAAATCGCCCGGCAGGCACTGCTGAATCTACATATTCCGATACCGCTGATCCAGAAATTTACCGATGATGCGCGGCGCGAACGGTATTATGGTGAACGTGGCCAGCAGACTGTAGAACAGGATCTTCATCTGCTGAAACATGCTCGTGATTTGATTGAACTGACCTGGGAAGAACTCAAAGAGGACAGTCTGCTGGTCGGTAAAAGTCTGCGCGATCTGAATTTGCGGCAGCAGACCGGGGCATCGGTGGTTGGGGTGTTACGAAAAGGAAGCTTTATCAGCAACCCGTCGGCCGATCTGGTCTTTGAGGCAGGAGATCTGGTGGCGTTGATCGGTAATCGTCAGCAGTATGAATCAGCCTGGGAAGGAAAGGGGATTGTTGTCGGTGTTCAGTGAGTTTTCCTGTCAGCGATAAAAATATCTTTTGTCAACAGCCCTTCCGCACCGATGTTGCCGATGGTGGTCAGGCGGATGGCCAGAATCACTGTCAGGGCCGTTCCGGCAAAGATGGCAATCATGATGGCGATCTGGTATTTGATGGCGGTCATGGGGTCGCCGCCGCCAAGAATCACTCCGGTCATCATCCCCGGCAGGGCCACCAGGCCGATAGTCGCCATGGCTGCAACAGTTGGTGCAAGGGCCGCCTGAAAAGCTTTGCGGACAAACGGCAGCAGGGCTTCACGCAAGGTAGCCCCCTGGGACAGACTCAGGATATAGGATTTTTCCTGCTGCCGCAGACTGTCGTAAAAAGTTTGAATGCCGATGATGTCGGCCCGCAAACAGTTGCCCAGAATCATGCCACTGATGGGGATCAGATATCGGGCGCCAAGGGCGGCGCTGTCCTGAAAGATAAATAAAACAAAGAACAGCAGAGGAACCAGGGTGCCGACCAGCAGCGACACAAAAACCCCGAGGGCTACCCGGCGCAGGCGCAATCCGCAGCCGCGAACGATAGATAAGTCGGCAACCACCAGCATTACCAGCAGCCACAGGCCGGTGAGCAGCAGATTGTCCAGATCAAAGATAACCTGCAGATAAAAACCGACGAACAAAAGCTGTACGGTCATGCGCACAATGGCGACCAGGGTGTCGCTGATCATCGGCACGCGCAGCCACAGCATGATGGCCAGAGGGGCGGCCAGCAGCAGATAGGCAAACGCCAGGTTGAAATAACTGATGTCGACGATGTTCATGCCAGTCTCCGGCAGTGCTGCTTTACATTGATGACACGGTGACATGTTTTGACCAGAACTTCATCGTGAGAGATGGCCAGAACCGTCGTTTCGGCGTTTTCCTTGAGGAGTTTTGCAACGGCGCTACCATTGTCCTGATCGAGGGCGGAGGTTGGTTCATCGAGCAGCAGGATATCGCGTTCAAGCAGGAGCGCACCGATGATCGCTACCCGCTGTCGCTCACCACCGGAGAGGGACAATATCTGTTTGGTCAGGAGACTGAGCGGCAGTTGAAGCTGTTCCATCAATGCCGCCATCCGATCACTATCCAGGTGTAAATGCTGATTGTTTTTGAACCTAAATGGACGCCGAATAGCGGCTTCGACGGTATCCTCGCCAAGGTCAGGTTCCTGATCGACATAAGCCATGCGGCAGCGTAATTGCCATGCGGACCGGGATGTCAGCTGTGTGCCGAAAATGGTAATTGATCCAGCCGCTGGTGGAACAAACCCGAGCAAACTGCGCAACAGTGTGGATTTTCCGAAGCCTGATGGTGCTGTTAGTGCCACTTTTTCACCCGCATTGATGGACAGACGCAAACCGTTAAAAAGAGAGAGATCTCCTGGTCTCAGATCCAGATCTTCGATAAGGATGGCCTTAACAGCCGGATCTTCATTTGTCTGAAGCGATGAACTCATGAGCGCTAGCGGCCTTTGAAAAGCAGATGCCGTAAAGCATAACAGGGGATCCGTCTTATTGACAGATCCCCTGCTGATTATGCGGTCAAGATTTTATAAAAATATGGCAACTATTCAGCTATGCCCTTGCCCAGGGTCGGTGGCCTTGTGGCAAGGGTGTCTGTCGCCAAGTCGTGCTTATTTTTTGGCGGATGATTTAAAGTCAGGATTGCCTATTGCGTAGCCGTTTTCATCCAGGATGAAAGTATGGGTGCGAATATCCGGTATGTTAGAACTCTTTGCCCGCTTAGGCATCACCTTGTCGATATCATAACCGTGGTCAGGGCCGTGACAGCTTGCACACAGGGCGGAAAATTCCATTTTCAAGGTGTTTTCTTTGTGCACATTGTGACAACTGGTGCAGGTCATGCCGGCTTTGGGCCCTTGCTCCATATCATTGTATTCCATGCGGTGAGAGCTACCGACACCGTCTTTATGAAAACGTTTGGGCGTGTGTTCAATGCGGGCAATGTCAACCAGTTCATCAAGATTGTCACCGATGAGGAACTTGGGAGTGTCATTACGGTAGGTGTTTTCATGCCACTTGTTATTACGGGCGTGGCAGGCACCACAGGCGTCCAGCTGCTGCTGATTGCTGAACTTGGCCGGGTTGATGATGTTGGCCAGTCCCGCTTCACGATCTTTCATAATATTGGCAATATGGGCACTGCCCGGGCCATGACAGGCTTCACAGCTGACGCCCAGATCCGCTACGACATCGGTTAACTGATAGCCGCTGGCCACGGTGCGGTCAATCTTGTTAGACAGGTCGTAGTCATACCCGGTGGAGTGACAGGCAAGACAGCGGTCTTCATATGAACGGGTCTCTCCATAGGTATGGGCGCGCGGGTTATTGTCCTTGCCATCTTCCGTTGTCCAGTAATACTGCCATTTCAGGAAAACGTGGCCGTCGTCAGTCTGGACAACATAGCGCTGCTTCCACTTACCTCCAACCGTGTATTTGATGTCATCAAGGCTACTGATCGAGCCCTCTTTGCCACTGTCTTTGTGGGGTCCGTATTTGAGGAGATCGCCATAGGTGGGTGCTTCTTTCCAGCCGCTGGTGAATTTGCCGGCCGGAATCTTTTCGGCCGGGTTGTTAAGAGCATATTCAAACATGGCCCGTGCTTCAGCTTTCATGGCAACTTTGGCATCCTGAATCATATCCCCATGAACGGTCGCCGCCCAGCCTTTATGGGCGTCGGCATGACAGCCCCTGCAACTGTTTGCGCCCACAAATTTCGCGTTTTGCATCTGGGCTTCGGCATTGGCGCGAGCCTTTGAGTGCGATGCAGCGTGAGCCGAGAAGAATCCGACTGTTGCTACCAGCATAACGATGGCAGAGATTGTGAGTAGCCGCTTTATCCGATTGGACATGTTTTACCTCCATGTGGCAGTTGTTGCGTTGATTCGGTGAATAGTCAACGGTGATGGTGCCTATTCTAGAAAGGCAGTGCCAGCAAAACTAGATAAAACTTGTCAACAATAATCCATCGCCCTGTGAAGAAAACTTCACAAGAGATTAACTAGCTGAAATCATATGTTTTTTGGTGTAATCGGAGGTTGTGCTTAAGCTCAGGCTTCCAGGCTTTTGCAGATGTAGGATAAACAGGTGGCAGCGCGCTGACCATTGGTGGTGAGGTGGTAGGATTTGTCAGCGGTCTGGTCAATAAAACCGGCTTCGCGCAGGGCTTTGAGATGAAAATTCACCTTGGTGTGATCCTCAACTTCCAGGGCCCGGACCAGATCCATAAAGCGCATCTGCCCCTGGCGGCTTAAAAGCTGCAGGGTTTGGCGGCGCAGGCTGTTGGCAAGGCCATTGAATATTTTGTCCAGGTCGACCGCCTCGGTCTCTTCGCAAAAGCGGGCTTTTTGCAGGTTCAGCCGCACAGTTAACATCAGACCGTCAATTTTGAAGGGTTTGACAATGTAGTCATCCCCCCCCTGCTGCAGGGACTGGACGGCGTTCTGGACTGAAGCGTAGGCGGTCATGATGATGATGCGGGTACGTGGGGCTTGTTTTCTGATCAACGGGATGGCGGTCATGCCGTCGGTTCCGGGCATCACCAGATCAAGCAGAATCAGATCGTATGTCTCCTGCTTCAGTTGCTCCAGGGCATCATCGGCGTTCCGGGCCGCAACCGCTTGCAACCCTTCCTGCTCCAGAACTTCCACCAGGGTGGTCCGCAGCTCCTGGTCATCATCAACGACAAGAATTTGATTCATCAGTTTGCTTCCTTTTCTGGTTTTTTCACACCTTGAAGGGGGAATTTCAGGGTGACCTGGGCACCATTAACCTCATAACGCGGGGCAATCTCAATGGAACCGCCATGCTGGTTCATAATGCCGTAGCAGATGGAAAGACCCAGGCCGGTGCCCTGGCCGACCTCTTTGGTAGTGAAAAAGGGCTCCATTACCTGAGGAAGATCTTCTGGTGAAATTCCGGTGCCGGTGTCCGTCACCCGGATAATAACCTCATCAGCATCGCCCCAGCCGTTGATTTCAAGTGTTCCTCCTTCCGGCATGGCATCGATGGCGTTGAGAAACAGGTTAAGGAACAGCTCTTCGAGTTTGATGTGGCTACCTTCAATGGGAGGAAGGGTTGTGATGTGGTTGATAAATTGATGATTTGATGAACGGTATGCGGCCATGTCCCAGGCCGATGTGATGAGGGAGCCTAAAGACACCTGGGTATGTTTGGCATCGGGGGTTTTCCCACCGGCAAAGATCAGCAGTTCCCTGGCAATGTGGGACGACTTGTCGATGCTCTTTTCAATAGTGTCAAGGCGTGTGGCAACTTTAACAGGAAGCTCTTTGACCTCGTTATGCTGGCGCAGCATTTCCAGTTGCAGGGAGGCATTGGCCAGAGGGTTATTAATTTCATGGGCGATGCCGGCAGCCAGACGACCAATAGCACTGAGTTTTTCACTGTTGGCCGCAAGTTGGAGGTGTTCGGTGATGATTTCTTCACGCTGATCCATGAAGGTATCGAGGGCGTACATAAGAAAATGCAGGATGATAAAAGCACTGGTTGCCCGCCAGACCTCAATGGGCAGAATCAGAACCGTCCCCGATGGAATCGCTCCGGTAAAGATGCCATAGGCGACAAAAGCGCTGCCTGCTCCGACAAAGTTATAAGATCCACGCATACCCTTTCCGGCTAGTTGCCGGGCATAGATAAAAAAACCAGCAGCCGTTAACAGGGTGGCCGGCAGGGCGATCAACAGGCGCATGTCGTACTCGATGGAGCGCAGCAGAGTAACGTCTTGCCAGGGATGGAGCATTCCCAGGTGGGCGGAAAAAATGATCAGTATCATGACAAAAAAAGTCCACAGCCAGGGCCGGGTTTTTTCAATCAGTGAGGCATTCAGCGTGATGCTGAAGAGAAATAACATCAGAAAGGATATCAGTGCCAGCAGTAGGCTGACGTGGCGGATATAAATCAGAAATGTGTCAAAGTCGGTCAGGCGCAGATGGCGGTACATCTCAAGCCACTCGTGCAGGGCGTGGATAAATGCAAAGATGGCCAGCAGCCAGAACAGTCCGGCAATCTTGAGGTTGGCGAAAGCTTTGCGGCGTGAGGTGATGGCTACGCCGATGGCGAAAAAAACCGCACCGTAAGGGAGAAAAACCAGAAAAATCTGAGTCGGGGTCATGGTCATGAGGGTCTTAAGCTTTCCTTAACAGCACGGTACTGAATTCATCCATCAGCCGGTTTCTTATCAGGGTGCAGCCAAGATTCTGGTAGCGCTTGCGAATATCGAAATTGTATTCCCATAAAATACCGGAAAGCA
>JAGYPB010000010.1 GCA_018399135.1 Deltaproteobacteria bacterium
TTACATTGTCTGAAGCTTTTCATACACCACCAGCGAAACTTCCGAGCCATGAGGAGAGAGTTACCTTGATCGATTATTTCAGAGCAGATAGCGAGTTAGAAGGTTATGAAGAGGTAAGTTTAAAGAACGATTTCTTAAAGTGAGAATGAGACCGTTATCTGTTTTCATGGTTTTCTATTGTCGTTCTCCAGGCTCCCCAGACCAAACCTGCGATCATGCTTATCGGTATTGTCGGTATCGAACCGACAATAGGCAGGCAACCAGATTCAGCCCCTAACCATCTCATCCCGCAGGCGTTTGAAAATTTCGCGCGAGGCGCGGCGATCACCATGCTGATGAACCGATTGGGCCAGACGCAGGATGGTTTTAATATCGAGTTGAGGTGCCTGATCCTGCAACTCCGCACAAGCCTGGTCAAACTGCTGGGGGTCACAAAGACGGTCGCGCATTTTTTCCAGGGCATGAAACTGCATTTTGTCGCTGCGATCAACCTGATCCATGCCGCCGAGTTGCGCCTGCAGCAATTCCACCGCAGCGGTGTCCTCGCGTAACAGTCCGGCCAGATATTTCAGCTGGCGCTTGTGTGATCCGCGTCCACCGGTTTGACGCACGGTTCGTGCCTCGGCAATAATCTCCGCCGGCAGCTCAATCCGGGCAAAACGATTATCGGAAAGATCACAAAGCTGCCCGGCCAGCACGGCAATCTGCTGTGCTTGCTGTTTCTTTTTGGTTCTGCTCAAGGGCTGATTATCATGTGTTTCTGCGGTCATTTAGATTCTCCCAACCGGAGTACTTTATTGTAAGGTTCCCGATCTGTATAGACTCGCGGTTCATCTGCAAGCTACTGCGCGGCAGCACTTAAGTCAACGCCTGTAAACGCCACGATAGTTGTTTTGGCAACAATACCCGGTTTTTGCTATGATGACGCGAGTTGCTTTTTATTAAAGGAGTTTATAAACCAATGGACTATGGCATCACCCGCGAACGCGCCCTTGAACTGCTCCGGCAACATCTGACTCAGACCAACCTGATCAACCACAGTCTGGCCTCTGAGGCAGTGCTGGGCAAACTCGCTCGACATCTGGGTGCAGATGAAACCCTGTGGAGTCTGACTGGCCTGCTGCACGACCTGGACGTAGAACTGACCAAAGATGATATGAATCGCCATACCCATGAAACTGCCCGGATTCTGCGGGAGGAAGGTGTTGTCGAAGATATCATCGAGGCAATCTGCCTGCACAATGAGCAGGCCCATGAACGGCACCGTAACCAGCAACTTCACCACGCCCTGGCTGCCGGGGAGACCATCACCGGTCTGATCACCGCCACCGCCCTGGTGTATCCCGATAAAAAACTGGCCAGCGTCAAACCCAAATCGGTACGTAAACGCTATAAGGAAAAACTGTTTGCCGCCGGCGCCAACCGCGAGACGATCAGTGAATGTGAAAAAATCGGCATCAACGTTCCTGATTTTTGTGATCTCTGTCTTGAAGCCATGCAGGAAATAGCCCCTGAGCTGGGACTGTAGCCCCAGCAGAAAATATACTTAACCATGAATCAGAACCAATTGACCATCCTGCTGGAACAACTTGTTTCCGGCAATCTCAGTGTCACTGACGCTGTCAACAAGCTCAAACATCTCCCCTATGAAGATCTGGGCGTTGCCCGGATTGATCATCATCGCGAATTGCGCCAGGGCGTTGCCGAAATCATCCTCGGCCAGAGTAAAACCCTTGACCAGCTGACGACGATTGTTGCAGCCCTTGAGCGCAGACAACGCAACATCCTGGTAACCCGCCTCGATGAGACCAGGGGCGCAGCCCTGACCCAGCAGTTTCCGGCTGGAGAATACGATGAGCTAGGGCGCACCTTCTGCCTTATCCATCAACCTGCTGCGATATGTGGGCGCGGTAAAATTCTGGTCATCTGCGCCGGCACCTCCGATCTGTCGGTTGCCCGAGAAGCGGTAATAACGGCGCGCATGCTTGGCAATGATGTGGAAGAACTGATTGATGTCGGGGTTGCCGGTATCCACCGGTTGTTGAGCTGTCAGGAACAGCTTCACCAGGCCGCAGTGGTTATTGTTGTTGCCGGAATGGAAGGGGCGCTGCCTTCAGTGGTCGGCGGCCTGGTGGCGGCACCAGTGATTGCCGTGCCGACATCGGTCGGCTACGGTGCCGCCTTTGGCGGCGTCGCTGCCCTGCTCGGCATGCTCAACTCCTGTGCCTCCGGCGTGACCGTGGTCAACATCGACAACGGCTTTGGCGCCGCCTTTGCTGCCAACCGCATCAACCGCCAGGGGAACTGACCAGCATGAAAACCCTCTATCTTGATACCTTTTCCGGCATCTCCGGTGACATGTTTTTAGGCCTGCTCTGCGACCTGGGTCTTGATGTCGAGCACCTTAAAGCTGAACTTGCCAAGCTGCCGATCAGCGGTTACCAGCTCACCATCCAGCGTGAGCGGCGTCATGGTATTGAGGGGTGCCGCTTTGTCGTCAACCACAAGGAAGACCACCATCATCGCAGCTGGAGCCGCATTGATCAGATGCTGGCCGACAGCCTACTCAGTGAGCGCAGCAAAGAACTGGCACGGCGCTTTTTCCGGCGCCTGGGTGAAGCTGAAGCCAAAGTGCACGGTATCAGCATTGATGAGGTTCATTTTCATGAAGTGGGAGCCGTCGACGCTATTGTTGACCTTACCGGAGCGGCTATCGGCGTCGATCTGCTTGGCATCGACAAAGTCTTTTGCTCACCTTTGCCCCTGTCACGCGGAATCAGCCAATGCGCCCACGGCGCCCTTCCCTTACCGGCACCGGCAACATTGGAGATCCTGCAAGGGCGACCGGTTTACGACAGTGGCTGTGCCAAGGAACTGGTCACCCCCACCGGCGCAGCGATCGTCAGAGAACTGGCAGCGTTTTGTGCTATTCCCACCCTGCCCCTGGGCCGGACCGGTTATGGCGTCGGTGGCTGGGAACTTACTGACCGTCCCAATCTGCTGCGCGGTATTCTCTATGAGCAGGAGCAGCAACCGGCCACGACCGACGAAGTAGAACTGCTCGAATCTCATATCGACGACAGCACCCCGGAACAGCTCGGCGATCTGCTCGACCGCCTCTTTGAGGCCGGCGCCCTGGATGCCGCTTATGCCCCCCTGCAGATGAAAAAAAATCGCCCGGGACAGCTCCTCAAAGTGGTCTGTCAACCGGCACATAGTCAGACACTGGCAACCCTGATCATGCACCACAGCAGCGCCATCGGCGTACGCTTACAGTCGTGCCGCCGTTATCGCCTGCACCGGCAGGAGGTTACCATCGCAACCACGCTGGGGACAGCACAGATCAAGCTACTGTTTGATCATGACAAATTTCTCCGCCTGAGTGCCGAATATGATGATTGCCGACGCCTGTCCCGGCAACACAATCTGCCCTTGCAACAGGTCTATCGCCTGATTGAAAATAGCGCCCATGACCAGCTGCCACAGCTTCTCAAGGAGAAAGCACATGACTGATTCAGCCCCCCAACGACGCAAAAACTGTGCGACGATTTTTTTTGCGACCAATGGTGGGCTGGGTTTCGCCCCGGTAGCCCCCGGCACTTTCGGTACTCTGGCTGGCATCCCGGCTTTTTACTACCTGTCGGGATTTCCGGGGCCACTGCAATTTATCACTCTGCTCGCAATCATCGCCCTGAGCGTATGGCTGTGTCAGCGCGCCGGTGAATATTTCAACGAGGCTGATGACGGCCGCATCGTTTTCGATGAACTCGCCGGTTATCTGGTTGCCGTCGCTTTTCTCCCCTTTACCTGGGGAACGGCACTGCTGGCTTTCTTCTGGTTTCGTTTCTTCGACATTTTAAAACCACCCCCCATCGGCTACATTGATCGCAACTTCAAAAACGGTTTTGGTGTCACCTTTGATGATGTCCTGGCCGGTGTTTACGCCGCCATCGCGGTACGCCTGTGCCTCGCCCTGTTTAGCTGACTCTTGCTTTGCTGGAAATGAGCGTCTATGCCCAGTTTTGATATTGCTATCCTGGCCACCGCAGAAGATCTGCTCAGTGGTGACTCCACTGATTCTAACAGTTCTGTCGTCGTTGACCTTCTCACCCGTCATGGCTACCGCCCGCGTTGCTCTCTAGCGGTATCTGACAATGAAAAGGAAATCTTTGCGGCACTCAACTACCTCGCACAACAGGCGCGCCTTGTTATCATTAGTGGCGGGCTGGGAAACAGCAGCAACGCTCTTACCGCCCGCGCTGCCGCCCGCGCCCTCGGATTGCCGCTGGTCATTCACGAAGAAGCTCTGGAAATGGTGCGCGCCTGGTGCCATACGCACCACCAGACACTGGATCCTGCCAATGAACGCGTGGCGCTGCTACCACAATCGGCGCAACTACTGGCTAATTCACAAGGGATGACACCAGGCTTCACCTTGACCCACAACCAATGCCGGATGTTTTTCTTGCCTTCCGCCCCGGCAGAATTGCGCTCCATGTTCGAGCAATCGGTGTTGCCGCACCTCCATCATGATTACCCTGAGGAGCAACGCCTCCACCGCCGCACCCTGAAACTGTTTGGCCTGACGGATGTTCGTATCCGCACCATGATTCCCACAGGGCGTCTGCCCGAGGGAGTCAGCATCAATTACAGTTACGATTTCCCTCTGGTGCTGGTAAATCTGAAAGCCCATGGTGAAGAGGCCGAGGAGCGCCTGGATAAAGCCGAAGCACTGCTTTTACAGGTTCTGGGCGACCATCTGATGGCTTGTGACGGCCAAACCGCCGAAGGCAATGTCGCTCAACTGCTGACCCACGCCGGCCTGACTCTATCGTTGGCGGAATCTTGTACCGGCGGACTGCTCAGCAGTATGCTGACCCGCCTCCCCGGCGCCTCAGCCTTTCTCAACCGCGCCGGGGTCACCTACGCTGATGCCGCCAAACAACACTGGCTGAAAGTACCGCAGGCGCTCCTGCTCCAGCATGGTGCCGTCAGCGAACCTTGCGCCCGGGCCATGGCCAGCGGTCTACGTCACGAAAGTGGAACCGATCTGGCACTGGCAATTACCGGCATTGCCGGCCCGGATGGTGGCACGACAGACAAACCCGTGGGCACTGTTTACCTGGCCCTGGCCAGCGACACCGGAGTTCACGCCCAACGCTATCTGTTCAGCGGCGATCGTACCCGCGTTCAACGCATGAGTGCGTTTATGGCGCTGGAATGGTTGCGGCGTTTTGCCCTGCAGCGCATAGCTGATTAAGCTCTCGACAGGGGCATACTAATCGTTTTACTCTGACGCTGCACAATTGCAACCACCACAACGACTTACTATGTCACACGGAGAGGGGAAGATTGGTTCTACGCCAATCTTGATAACTGACATTAACCGAATTTTCTACACCTGAAGGAGCATTTCATGTCTGATCAAAACCGCAACCGCGCCCTCGAACTGGCCATGGGGCAGATTGAAAAACAATTTGGCAAAGGGAGCATCATGCGCCTTGGATCTGAGTACCAGATGCCTGCCATCGCCACCATTCCTACCGGCTCCTTGAGTCTCGACCTGGCCCTCGGCGTCGGCGGTATCCCCAAAGGGCGCATTATCGAAATCTTCGGACCGGAATCCTCCGGTAAAACCACCCTGGCGCTGCACATTCTTGCCGAAGTCCAGAAGCAGGGCGGTGTGGCAGCTTTTATCGACGCCGAGCATGCCCTCGATATTCAGTATGCCCAGAATCTTGGCGTCAAGGCCGATGACCTGCTGGTCAGCCAGCCGGATACCGGTGAACAGGCACTGGAGATCACCGAAATGCTGGTGCGCAGCGGTGCTATTGATCTGCTCGTCGTCGACTCCGTCGCCGCTCTGACTCCCCGCGCCGAAATTGAAGGGGAAATGGGGGACTCCCACATGGGCCTGCAGGCCCGTCTCATGTCTCAGGCCCTGCGCAAACTGACAGGGATTGTCAGCAAATCCAACTGCAGCATTATCTTCATCAACCAGATCCGGATGAAGATCGGCGTCATGTTCGGCAACCCGGAAACAACTACCGGTGGTAACGCCCTCAAATTCTACTGTTCCATTCGTCTCGATATCCGCCGAATTGCGGCACTTAAACAGGGACAAGACGTCATCGGTGGCAGAACCCGGGTCAAGGTGGTCAAGAACAAGGTGGCTCCGCCGTTCAAACAGGCTGAATTCGACATCATGTATGGTCTTGGCATTTCACGCGAGGGAGATATCCTTGATCTTGGGGTCGATAACGACATCGTCGAAAAAAGCGGTTCATGGTTCTCCTACAAAGGCGAACGGGTTGGCCAAGGGCGTGAAAACGCCAAACAATACCTGCAGGAACATCCCGAAATGACCAACGAAATCGAAGCAACCCTGCGCGAACTTTACGGCGTTGGTGCCGCCAAGCTCAAAAGCACCTCTGACGACGACGAGTAAAAACAACGGGTAGCTATTCAAATCTCTCCTTGCGCAGCTTCGGATCCTGTGGCAAGGGTGTCTGTCGTCATGGACGGCTACAGCAAGCGGTCATGAATGACAAAAAGCGTCCCTTGAAACAGGATCCAAAGACCAGGCGCTGTACAGATACAACAACTGACATGTGAGGGAGCACGATGGAACTGAACCAGATTCTCGGACTGGCATTAAAATCCAACACCTCGGATATCCACCTCAAAGCCGGCCTTCCCCCCGTATTCCGGGTTGATGGCAGCCTGCGACCTCTACCTAAGGCCCCACGCCTGACGGCTGATGACCTGCGCATCATGTGCGAAGGAATCATGAATGAAAAACAACGGGTGCGCTTTGAGGAAAATAACGAAGTTGACCTGGCCTATGGTGTACCCGGTCTCGGACGCTTTCGCGTCAATGTCTTTATGCAGCGCAATTCCGTTTCAGCAGTTTTTCGTGTGATCCCTTATAAGGTAGCAACCCTCGATGAGCTGTTGATGCCCAAGGTACTGAAAAAGATTGCTGAAGAACAGCGCGGACTGGTGTTGGTGACCGGTGCCACCGGCTCGGGGAAATCAACCACGCTGGCAGCATTAATCGACCATATCAACAGTAACCGCACCGCTCATGTTGTGACCGTCGAAGATCCGATCGAGTACCTCCACCGCGATCGCAAATGCATTATCAACCAACGTGAAGTCGGCTTTGATACCATCGGTTTTGCCCCGGCGCTGAAAAGTGCCCTGCGACAGGATCCCGACGTTATTCTGGTCGGTGAGATGCGTGATCTCGAAACCACAGAAACCGCTCTGGCGGCTGCCGAAACCGGGCATCTGGTTCTCTCGACCCTGCATACCATCGATGCCACTGAAACCATCGCCCGCATCGTTTCCATGTTCCCCCCCCACCATCAACGCCATATTCGCATGCAACTTTCCAACGTTCTGCGCGCCGTCATCTCGCAACGCCTGATTCCGCGTATTGAGGGGAAAGGACGGGTTGCTGCGGTTGAAGTGATGCTCTCCACCGCCCGCCTTCGCGAATTGATCGATGACCGTGAAAAAACCGGGCTAATTAAAGACACAATTGCCCAGGGGTACACAACCTACGGTATGCAGACCTTCGACCAGGCATTGATGGATCTGGTCAAACGCAACATTATCTCCTACCAGGAAGCCTTGCGACAAAGCTCCAATCCGGATGATTTCAAACTCAAATTCTCCGGTATCGATTCAACATCAGACTCCAGCTGGAGTGATTTTGAGCGCGGCAAGGAGCAGGAAGAAAGTGAGGCGGCCGAAACTCCAGAGGAAAGCGGGCAGAATGACAAGTCCCCCTTCCAACGCTTCTGATGCCTTTAACGTAGCCTTGCGCCTGCTTGGCCGCTGCGATCGCAGCGAGGCTCAGTTACGCGACAAACTGCGGCAACGTGGCTTCTCCAGCAGCACCATCGCCACGGCCATTGAGCGTTGTTACGACTACCGTTATCTTGATGATCACCGTTATGCCCTGAGCCGGGCACGCGGCCTGATGCGTAACGGCAAAGGGGTAGGCGGGCGAATCCTGGCAGATCTACGTCAACGAGGAATTAATGATGACCTGGCATGTGCTGTACTGGATAAAGTTAACGCTGAATTCAATCAGGCCGACATCTTTGAACAAGAGCTATCCCGTCGTTTCCCCAATTTTTCCTATGCTTCAGCCGCGGCCAACGAACGACGCCGAGTAGTCAGTTATTTTCAACGTCGCGGCTTTCCCCTCAGTGATATTTTCACCTGGCTGCAACAATCATCCGATTACGACACATAAACTCTTTTCAAATCTAACCACTTCCATTAGAATTTCGAGTTCAGCGCAATTTACCGCCGGATAACCGGTAAACCTGAAATCGGCTTTTTATCCACAGAATCATGAACAATGACCGCATACTAAACTGAAAGGTTCAACTCATCATGCTCACCGGAAACGCCATTCGCGCCCGTTTTCTCAAGTTTTTTGCCGATCGTGACCATACCATTGTGCCATCGTCGTCGCTGGTTCCCCATAACGACCCGACTCTGTTATTTACCAATGCCGGGATGAATCAGTTCAAAGATTGTTTCCTGGGAGAGGAAAAGCGCTCATACGTACGCGCGACCACATCACAAAAATGTGTGCGTGCAGGCGGCAAGCACAACGATCTGGAAAATGTCGGACGCACCGCCCGACACCACACATTTTTTGAAATGCTGGGCAACTTTTCGTTCGGCGACTACTTTAAAAAAGAAGCAATCGCTTATGCTTGGGACTTTCTCACCAGGGATATGGGGCTCGACAAGGGACGTCTCTACGTCTCGGTCTACACCGACGACGATGAAGCTGCCGACATCTGGCATCACCAGGAAGGGGTGCCGTACGAACGGATTTTCCGATTTGAAGAAGACAATTTCTGGGCCATGGGAGATACCGGCCCCTGCGGCCCCTGCTCGGAAATCTTTTTTGATAACGGCCCCGAAATCGGCTGCGACAGTCCTGACTGTACCGTCGGCTGTGACTGTGACCGCTATATGGAAATCTGGAATAATGTCTTCATGCAGTACGACCGCAAGGCAGACGGCACCCTGGTGCCGCTACCAAAACCGGCTGTCGATACCGGCATGGGGCTGGAACGGATTACCACCGTCATGCAGGGGGTTCAGTCCAACTATGACACCGACCTGTTGCGCAATATCATTGCCTTCATTGAGCAGTTATGCGGTAAAATCTACGGCGCTGACAACGAGAATGATGTGTCCATGCGCGTCATTGCCGACCACAGTCGCGCTGCAGCCTATCTGATCGCCGATGGCGTATTGCCGTCGAATGAAGGACGCGGCTATGTGCTGCGACGGATCATGAGGCGTGCCATGCGCCATGCGAAAATGCTTGGCCTCGATGATCCGGTACTGCACAAAACTGCTGTTTTTGTACTTGATTCAATGGCGACAGCCTACCCGGAAGAGGCGGAGCGCAAAGATTTTGTTGCCCGCGTCGTCCTCAACGAAGAAGAACGCTTCATTCAGACCCTGGGCAACGGCCTGCGAATCCTGCACGACGAGGTTGCTCGCCTGGCAGGCAGTGCCAACAAGATCATTCCCGGTGAAACTGTTTTCAAACTTTACGATACTTACGGTTTTCCGGTCGATCTGACCGCTGACATCGTCGAAAAAGATGGCTACAGTATTGACGAAGCCGGCTTTGAGACGTGCATGGAGTCACAGCGCAACAAGGCGCGCGAACATTGGAAGGGTTCCGGCGAAGAGGCGGTTGCGGCCATCTATAAACGCCTGGTCGATCAGGGAGTCCAAACAACCTTCAGCGGTTATCTCAAGCTTGAGGATCAGGGAAAAATCCTCGCCCTGATTCGTTCCGGCGAACCAGTCAATGAAACCGTGAGCGGCGACATCGTCGAAGTCATTACGACAACCACCCCCTGTTACGGCGAATCGGGTGGTCAGACGGGGGATACCGGTGAAATCACTGGAGAAAATGCTCAACTGCGCATTCTCGACACCAAAAAGCCCCTCGAACACCTCCATGTCCACCTGTGTGAAGTAATCACCGGTGCCTTTCAAATAGGTAGTCAGGTGACCATAAAAGTTGACGGTGAGCGTCGCCAACGCACAGTCATCAACCATACCGCTACGCACCTGCTCCAGGCGGCCATGCAACGCATCCTCGGTGATCACGTCAAACAGGCCGGCTCGCTGGTTACACCGGAACGCCTGCGTTTTGACTTTACCCACTTTTCACCCGTAACGACCACTGAACTGTTGCAGATTGAGGAAGAGGTCAACCGTCAGATCCGCACTAACGCTGCGGTACAGAGTCGCGAAATGGCAGCAACAGAGGCTCAGTCCTGCGGGGCTACCGCCCTGTTTGGCGAAAAGTACGGGGACGTGGTACGAGTGATCAGCGTTGGTGATTACAGCATGGAACTCTGTGGCGGTACCCACGCAAAAGCTGCCGGTGATATTGGTCTGTTCCGCATTTTAAGTGAAACCGGCATTGCCGCCGGGGTACGCCGGATTGAAGCAGTAACCGGCGAAGCAGCACTGGCATTAAGTCAGCAGCAGCAAATGACCTTGCAGCGGCTGGCCGATCTGGTCAAAAGTGATCCACAGAAACTCGAGCAGCGGGTTCAGAAAATGCTTGACCAACAAAAGCATCTGGAACGTGAACTTGAGCAGATCCAAGCCAAAATCAATGTCCAGCGCAGCGGTGAGTTAATCGATCAGGTGCAGCAGATTGGCAATATCGCTCTTCTGGCGGTCAAGGTTGGCGGAGTGGATGGCAAGAGCCTGCGCGAATTTTCCGATTCCCTGCGCGACAAACTTGGTTCCGGGGTTCTGGTTTTAGCTACCGAAGCCGACGGCAAGGTTGCCCTGCTGGTCGCCGTTACCAAAGACCTGACCGTCCAGGTTAAGGCCGGCGACTTGATCAAGCCCCTGGCAGCGATTGTCGGCGGTCGCGGCGGTGGTCGTCCCGAACTGGCCCAGGCCGGTGGCCCTCTAACGGACAAGCTGGATGAACTGATCGCAGCCGCACCAGAACAACTGAAGCATCTCCTGGGAAATGCCTGATATGTCTACCAATGGCAACGGCCAATCGCCCAAAAAACTACTGATTGTTGATGATGAACCTCTGATCCGCGATCTCTGCGCCAGCGTCTTTGATAACTACAACGTACTGCAGGCAGAAGACGGATTCGACGCATTGAAGTATCTCAACCACGAAGATGTCGACATTGTTCTGACCGACGTCAATATGCCCAACATTGACGGTCTGGAATTTTTGCGAATCATCCGCCAGGAACGCCCCGACCTTCCCGTCATCCTGATGACCGGCTATTCTGATAAGGAATTGATTCTTAACGCTCTTAAAGCCGGGGCAGATGACTTCATCACCAAACCGATCAGCGTGTTGCAATTAAGCACAACGGTAGAAAAAGTTCTTGAGCGCCACACCCTGCGCAATGAACTCGCTGATTTGCGCCATATTGACCGGCTGAAAAACGAATTTCTCGGACTGATTTCCCACAAACTTAAAACCCCCACGACTGCTATCTCCCTGTTTATTCAGAATCTTGCCGAAGGGGTGGAAAGCCCGACAGACGATAATTTTCTTCAGGTACTGACCATGGTTCAATCTGAAACCACCTATCTGGAAAAATTGATCCAGGATCTGCTTTATTTCAGTGAGGCCACTCTGCAGGAAGATGAGATGACCCTGGAACTGACCGACCTCGGTCTGGTCGCCAGGCAGGCCATCAACGAACTTATGCCTACCGCCCAGAGCAAAGCACAACGGATAAGCACACACTTCACTGTCCCCATGTCCGATCGCTTATTGCTGTTACATCCGCAAAAAATTCATTTTTCCGTGCGCGCCCTGCTCGACAACGCGATCAAATTTACTCCGCAGCAGGGAATGATTGAAGTAAGTGGCGGGTACCAGGAGAATCGGGTCAGGCTCATCATCAAGGATAACGGCATAGGCATTCCTGAACCGGAAATGTCCAAAATTTTCAACAGGTTTTATCAATTTGATCCACATAGCACAGGCCAGGTACGTGGCTTGGGCCTGGGGCTCTACTATGCTCGTGATTTTATTCGCGCCATGGGCGGGCAACTGTTAATTGACAGCCGACCTGGAGTCGGCACATCGGCGACCATTGAGTTTCCCCTACCGGAAAAATAATCTCCCAAAACACCGTCAAAACCTCTGCCAAAGCCCTGTGTACCAGCGACATTGCTCTTTTTAATTGGGGACTGTCTATGTTATGGTAACGGCTTTGTTTGTCCACGTAAGGATTTATCTTTACGATTTTTTCTGACCTCGTTTTTTATGGAGCACTTCATGTTTAAAGGCACAACCATCTGTTCCGTTCGCCACAATCACCAGGTCGCTCTGGGAGGTGACGGGCAGGTCAGCCTCGGCAATACCGTGATGAAACACGGCGCGCGCAAAATCAGGCGGCTCTATGAAGACAAGGTGTTAGCAGGTTTTGCCGGCAGTACCGCCGACGCCTTTACCCTGTTTGAAAAATTTGAGGCCAAGCTTCAGGAATTTCGCGGCAACCTGCCCCGAGCGGCCGTCGCCCTGGCCAAAGACTGGCGCACCGACCGCATTCTGCGGCGTCTGGAGGCTTTGCTGATTGTCGCTGACAAGGATGTCACTCTGATTATCTCCGGTGCAGGGGATGTTATCGAGCCCGATGACGGAGTCGCCGCTATTGGTTCAGGCGGCAGCTTTGCCCTCGCTGCAGCCCGTGGGATGGTCGCCCATTCTACCCTTGATGCCGCAAAAATCACCGAAGAAGCGCTCAAAATTGCGGCTGATATCTGCATTTACACTAACGACCAGATTGCTATCGAGGTACTTTCTTGAACAACTTTACCCCCCGCGAAATTGTTTCTGAGCTGGATCGCTATATTATTGGCCAGAAAGAAGCCAAACGTGCCGTTGCTGTGGCTCTGCGTAACCGCTGGCGGCGCCAGCAGGTGCCGGCCGAACTGCGTGATGAAATCGCCCCGAAAAATATCATCATGATCGGCCCGACCGGCGTCGGCAAAACCGAAATCGCCCGGCGCCTGGCCAAACTCTCCCAGGCACCGTTCATCAAGGTGGAAGCCAGTAAATTTACCGAGGTCGGTTATGTCGGTCGTGATGTCGAGAGTATGGTTCGTGATCTGCTCGAACTCGCCATCAATATGGTCAAAGAAGAAGAAACAGCAAAAATGCAGATCAAGGCCGAATCCAATGCCGAAGAACGGCTGCTTGATCTGCTGCTGCCGGGAGAGGCTGACCGTTCTCCTGACAAAGAAGAACAGCGCCAGGGAACCCGTGACCGGCTACGCAAACTGCTGCGTCTGGGGGAACTGGATGAGCGTTTTGTTGAACTGGATGTAGAGGTCAGCAACATGCCGTCCATGGGAATCTTCTCCCCCCAGGGGAACGAAGAACTGGGCCTCAACATCAAGGAGATGTTCGGCAACATTTTCCCGAAAAGTGCCAAACGCAAACGTATCAAGGTCAGCGAAGCGCGCGAGATTCTCACCGCCAGCGAAGCGGAAAAGCTCGTCGACATGGAAAACGTCACCTCCCTGGCCAGGGAACGCGCTGAGCAGAGTGGTATCATCTTTATTGACGAGATCGACAAGATTGCCAGCCGTGAAGGGGTACATGGCCCGGAAGTATCGCGCGAGGGGGTGCAGCGCGATATTCTGCCGATTGTCGAAGGCAGCACCGTTAACACCAAACACGGTGCCATTAAAACCGATCACATTCTGTTTATCGCTGCCGGCACTTTCCGCTATGGCCAAGCCCTCTGATCTGATTCCTGAACTCCAGGGACGTTTTCGATCCGGGTTGAACTGGACAGCGCTTGGCGAAGACGATTTTTACCGGATCTGACCGAGGCGAAAAATGCCTGATTCGTCAATCATCAGTAGATTGATGAAAACCAAAGATCCATCGACCTTCGGTTTAACGAAGAGGCTATTCGGGAAATGGCTAAATTGCCAAAATGGTCAATGAACAAACGGGAAAACATTGGCGCCCGTCGCCTCCGCACGATTATGGAAAAATTGTTGGAAGATCTCTCTTTCAACACTTGCCGGAGCGTTCAGGGGGACAAGGTGATGATTGATGCCGAGCAGGTTCTGGTGAACGTCTGGCAAAAATCAGCCAGGATGAAGACCTGTCACGTTACATCTTGTAAAGGACAACAGTGATGCAAGAACTGATAGCCAAAGCCAACGTTCTGATGGAGGCTCTGCCGTGGATCCGGCGTTTTTACGGCACCTCCATCGTCATCAAATACGGCGGTCATGCCATGGTCGATGAACGTGAAGGAAGAATTTGCCCGCGACATTATTCTGATGAAATATCGGCCTTAATCCGTGGTTATCCATGGTGGTGGGCCGCAGATCGGCAAGGTTCTCGAGGCGATGAACATTCAAACCATTTTGTCCAGGGTATGCGCGTGTCACCGACAGTGCTACCACATGGATGTGGGTGAAATAGACCATCGCGAGCAGGTCAATAAAGAGATTGTCTCCAATATCAACCGTCACGGCGGCAATGCTGTCGGCATTACCGGCAAGGATGGCGGCCTGATTCGTGCGTGCAAAATGGAAATGACCGCTATCAACCCGACTCCTGACTCCGGAAATTATCGATATCGGCATGGTCGGTGAAGTCAGGCTGGGTCAATCCGGCGATTATCGAAGCCCTTGAAAATAACAACTTCATTCCGGTTATCGCTCCGATTGGCGGCGGTCTTGAAAGATTGAGACCTACAACATCAATGCTGACCTGGTGGCAGGCAAAATCGCCGGCGCCTTAAAAATGAAAAACTGGATTCTGCTGACCGACGTCGAAGGGGTCAAGGACAAGGATGGTCGCCTTATTTCTGCATCGATATCCTGCGCGTTCCCGACCTGATCAACAGCGGCACCATTTCGGCGGCATGATTCCAGGTCAACTGTTGTGTCGAGGCCATCGAAGCGGGGATCGGCAAAACCCATATTATCGATGGCCGCATGGAGCATGCCTGCCTACTGGAAATCTTCACCGACAAGGGTATTGGTACCGCTGTAGCGAGGTACAAATAATGGCATCAACCCAACAATGGATTAACCAGGGGCTGACTACCGTTGCCGGCACCTATGGCCGTTACCCGCTGGTGGCGGTACGGGGTGAAGGCTGTCGACTGATCGACAACGATGGCAAGAGCTACCTTGACTTTCTTGCCGGAGTGGCCGTCAATAACCTCGGTCATTGTCATCCGGCGGTGGTGGACGCCATCCGTGAGCAGGCCGGCATCCTGATTCACTGCTCAAATTTCTATCACATTCCGGCCCAGATCGAACTGTCACGACTGCTGTGTGAAAACTCCTTTGGTAACCGCGTCTTCTTCTGCAATTCCGGCGCTGAAGCCAACGAAGCGGCACTCAAGCTGGCACGCAAATGGAGCAGTGATAACTTCGGTCCCCAGCGCCACGAGATCATCTCTGCTACCGCCTCCTTCCATGGGCGCACTCTGGCAACCGTCAGCGCGACCGGGCAGGAAAAAATCCAGGCCGGTTTTGCCCCGTTGCTCCCTGGCTTCAAGCACGTTGCCTTTGGTGACATTGAAGCCCTGCGTCAGGCCGTTGGCCCCAATACCTGCGCGGTTATGCTTGAGCCGATCCAGGGCGAAGGAGGCGTTCGTATACCACCACCCGGCTATCTCAAAGCGGTTCGCAAACTCTGTAACGAACGCCAGATGCTGTTGATTCTTGACGAAATCCAGACCGGTCTGGGGCGTACCGGCACCCTGTTTGCCTATCAACAGGAAGAGATCGAACCCGATGTGATGACCCTGGCCAAAGCTCTTGGCGGCGGGGTTCCGATTGGCGCCATGGTAGCCCGTGACCCCTATTCCGACGTCCTCGGATCGGGCACTCACGGTTCAACTTTCGGGGGGAATCCCCTGGCAACGGCTGCAGCTATCGCCGCTTTTAAAGAATTGAACAGCCCGGAACTGCTGGAACAGTGTCGCGCAACCGGTGCCTTTTTCATGGCCCAGCTTGAGCAACTCAAAGAACGCCATACGCTTATTCTGGGCGTTCGTGGTCGCGGACTGATGATCGGCGTCGACCTCGGCTGCGAAGGTGCTCCGATTGTCATCAAGGCGCTGGAACATGGGCTTTTGATCAACTGTACCGCCGGCAATGTGTTACGTTTTGTGCCACCGCTGATTGTCAGTCGTGCCGAGATCAATCAACTGATCGACACCCTGGATACTCTTCTCAGTGAACATAGTACAGGAGCAACAACCGCATGAAAAAAGATTTTCTCTCTCTCTCCGACTGGTCATTAGACGATCTTGAAGCCATATTTGCCCTGACCCGCGATCTCAAAGCGAAGCAGCAGCAGCGCATACCTCATCGTCTGCTGGATGGAAAAACCCTGGCGATGATCTTCGAAAAAAGCTCCACCCGTACCCGTGTTTCCTTCGAGGTCGGCATGTTTCAACTGGGCGGTCATGCCCTGTTTCTTCATTCCGGCAACACCCAGATGGGGCGTGGCGAACCGATCCGCGACAGTGCCAAAGTGATGAGCCGCTACTGCGACGGCGTTATGATCCGCACTTTTGCCCATTCCATTGTCGAAGAATTTGCTGCTCACAGCAGTGTGCCGATTATCAATGGACTGACCGATCTCAATCATCCCTGCCAGCTGATGGCCGATCTCTTTACCGTCAGTGAGCACCGCTCCAACTATCGGGATCTGGTTTATTGCTGGATTGGCGATGGCAACAATATGGCAAACAGCTGGATCAATGCCTCTTCCGTATTCGGTTTTGAGCTGCGCATTGCCACCCCGAAAGGCTATGAACCGGATCCCGGCGTTATTGAAAAAGCTCGCCAGGCCGGAGCCCGTCTCATCCTGACCAGCGATCCCTGCGAAGCCGCCGCCGGAGCTGACATTCTCAACACCGATGTCTGGGCAAGCATGGGACAGGAGGAGGAACAACAGATCCGCGCAAAAGCTTTCGCCGGTTTCCAGATCAACAGTAAACTGCTCAGCACGGCAAACACAGACGCCTTGGTGTTGCATTGTCTGCCCGCCCACCGCGATGAAGAAATCACTAACGAGGTGATAGAAGGGTCGCAATCGATTATATTTGACGAGGCGGAAAACCGTCTCCACGTACAAAAGGCCATCATGGCCACCCTGATGGCGGATTGACCTGATGAAATTAACTTGTCCCCACTGTGAATACAGCCGCACCATCGATCCCGAACAGATTCCTCCAGGAACCGTCAGGGTCAAATGTCCCTTGTGTACAAAAGCATTCGATCTGCCCCAGCAACAAGAACTGCAGGAGGAAAGCGAAACAGTCGGCCTCAGTGAATCAGGCCGACCTGCTGAACAACCGCAAGAACCACAGCAACCTGACACAGAACCCCCACCTGCGACATCACAGCAACCACCAAAAGAGGCTCCGTGGCAGCAAGCCGACGCTCCACCGCGTCCACCCATGCCCGGCGTATACCGTAATCCAATGGATGCAGTGCCCAAAGCGACCTTCTTGATGCGCGCCGTTGCAACCCTTGTGGATGCCGCTATTGTTTTTGGCTTGCAGATGATCCTTGGCGGGCTATTAGCCCTGGCCGGCACAGTAACCGTCGTTGGCAGTGATGGCGGGGCCGGAGAAACGGCTTTTATTGTCCATTTTTTCAGTTACCTGATCAGCTTCACTTACTACATTTTTTTCACCGGTTACTGCGGGCAGACCCCCGGCAAGATGGTACTGCGCATCAAGGTTGTTCGCCAGGACGGCTCCCCTATCGGTTACGGGCGGGCGGCTTTTCGTGAAGTGCCGGCAAAATTTCTGCCGGTATTATTTCGGCATCGGCTACCTGATGGTTATCTTTGACGAGCAGAAACGCGCTCTGCATGACCGCATGTCGGATGCCTACGTCATTAAATTATAAAGTATAACGGATCGTACCGCCACTTTAACGCACAGGAGTGAACGCTATGAGCAAAAAGGACGGGTTAAAGTAGTTCGAAGCACCTTCAGGAGGGCTGGATACCTCTATTATTCTTAAGTGGCTGGTAGAAGAATATGGCTGCGAAGTCGTTGCCTACTGCGCCGATCTCGGTCAGGGAAGAGCGATCATGTTCCGGATAAAGCCAAACAAACCGGCGCATCCTCCACCATCGTCGATTTGAAGAAGAGATTTGCTCGCGACTTTGTTTTTCCCATGTTCCGTGCCAACGCTATCTATGAGGACGCTATTTCCTTGGCACGTCCATTGCCCGCCCGCTGATCTCAAGGCGCAGATGGAAATTGCCTATGAAGGGCGGACGCGGTTTCCATGGTGCTACCGGCAAGGGCAACGATCGGAATACGTTTTAGGAGATTGCCTACTATCACTTTGATCCGGCGGCAATCGGTCATCGCACCCTGGCGCTGAAATATGGACGCTAAAGGAAACCCCCGCCCTGGAAGAGTACGCCAAAAACATGCGCATCGGTGCCGACCAGTAAAAAGTTCCCCTGGAGCTCCGACCGCAATCTGCTCCATATCTCCTTTGAAGGAGATGTCCTCGAGAACCCCTGGGCCGAAGCTCCGGAAGAGTGTACGTTGACCGGGCGCCCGGAAGATGCACCGGATCAGCGAATTTATCGAAATCGAATTTGAAAAAGGAGATGCCGTAGCGGTCAACGGTGTGCGCCTGTCACCAGCCAACCCTGATGGCCAAACTCAATGAACTCGGGGGCAAGCACGGCATTGGCCGCGTCGACCTGATGGAAAACCGCTATGTCGGCATGAAAAGCCGTGGCGTCTATGAAACCCCTGGCGGCACCATCCTCGAAGAAGCCCACCGGGGAGTGGAATCGATCACCATGGATCGCGAGGTCATGCACTTGCGCGATTCTCTGGTGCCGCGCTACGCCGCAATGATCTACAACGGCTACTGGTTCGCTCCCGAGCGTCTCGCCCTGCAGGCGCTGATCGACAACACCCAGCAGACCGTCAACGGCAAGGCGCGGATCAAGCTTTACAAGGGTCACTGCCGCGTCGTCGGCCGCGATTCAGCCAGCGACAGCCTGTTCAACGTCGACTTTGCTACCTTTGAGGCGGATGAAGTCTACAACCAGGCCGACGCCGAAGGCTTCATCAAGCTGAATGCATTACGCTTGCGCATTGCGGCAATTCAGCGGGCAGCTAAAAAATAGCAGGTCAGGTTGCCACCAAGGCACCATGGACTCCAAGAAAACCAAATGAGGTTGCCCCCCTTGGTGCTCTTGGTGCCTTGGTGGCTGAGTTTTTTTCCCAGCAAGAAAGACTGAAAAATGAGCAGCAAACTATGGGGTGGTCGTTTCACCCAACCGACCGATAAATTCGTCGAGGAATTCACCGCCTCCATCGAATTCGATCAGCGTCTTTATCGCTACGATATCCAGGGCTCAAAAGCCCATGCCGAGATGCTCGGCCGTCAGGGAATTATTGCTGTCGACGAAGCACAACAGATCATCGTCGGGCTTGACGCAATCCTAACTGACATCGAAGCCGGGAAAATTGAATTTTCCGTCGCCCTCGAAGACATTCACATGAACATCGAGGCACGGTTGATCGAACGGATTGGTTCCGTCGGCGGCAAGCTGCATACCGGTCGCAGCCGCAACGATCAGGTGGCGGTCGATATCCGCCTCTACCTGCGCGATGAGATCGACACGATTCTGGATTATCTGGGCAAGCTCGAGCAATCACTGGTGCACCAGGCGCAGAACAACCTGGACGTCATCATGCCCGGCTACACCCATCTGCAGACCGCCCAACCGGTGCTCTACAGCCATCACATGCTTGCTTATCGGGAGATGATCGGCCGTGATACCAGCCGCCTGCAGGATCTGCGTAAACGTTTTAACGTTCTGCCGTTGGGAGCCGGGGCGCTGGCCGGCACCACCTTCCCCATCGACCGTGAGTGGGTAGCAGAGCAACTTGGTTTTGACGGGGTGACCCGCAACAGCCTTGACAGCGTGTCTGATCGCGACTTTGCCATCGAATTCTGCGCTTTTGCCGGGATTCTGATGATGCACTTGTCGCGGCTTTCGGAAGAACTGATCCTCTGGTCGAGCGCCGACTTCAACTTTATTGAACTGTCCGATGCCTTTTGTACCGGCAGTTCAATCATGCCGCAGAAAAAAAATCCGGATGTTCCGGAGCTGGTGCGTGGCAAAACCGGCCGCGTTTACGGCAACCTGGTCGCCCTCTTAACCCTGATGAAATCACTGCCCCTGGCCTACAACAAGGACATGCAGGAAGACAAGGAGCCCCTGTTTGATACCATCGACACGGTCAAGGGGAGCCTGAAGGTTTTCGCCGATATGATCACCGAGATACAGGTCAAGGGCGACAACATGCGCATTGCTGCAGCGCGGGGATTTTCTACAGCTACCGATATTGCCGACTATTGCGTCCGCAAGGGGATGCCCTTCCGTCAGGCCCACGAGGTGGTTGGAAAAACCGTGCGCTATTGTGTTGAGACCGGCAAAGACATCCCAGAACTAACCTTGGAAGAGTTCCGCAATTTTTCAGAATTGATCGGCCAGGACATTTACGATTTCGTCACCCTTGAAGCCTCGGTCAACGCCCGCAAAGCCACCGGCGGCACTGCCCGTACGGCGGTTGAGCGAGAACTGGCTCGGCTGGACAGCAAGGCCATCTGATGCGTATTCAACTCACCCTGATCCTGATCATCACGGCCCTGTTACTGTCGGCCTGCGGCAAAAAAGGACCGGTTCGCCCGATCACTAAAACAGCGATCGAGCAACCTTCCGAACGTCTGGAAGAAAACTCCAACAAGCAGGAGAAACAATCTAACTAATTGTTTTTTAAGTTTTTTATTATGGTTTTGGCTGCCACAGCTCTTTACTTTACCTGGGTAGTATGTTAGCAATAGCGGCTTCCACTTTTCTTTTTTGGAGGAGAATATGTTTCACGGATCAATGACCGCCATCATCACCCCCTTCGATGAACAGGGGAATGTTGATGAAGAAAGCTACCGTCAGCTGATCGAATTCCAGATCGAAAACGGCACCGATGTCCTCGTCCCCTGTGGCACTACCGGAGAGTCAGCCACTCTCAACTATGAGGAACACAACCGGGTGATCGACATCTGCATTGAGCAGGTTAACAAACGTGTTCCGGTTATCGCCGGAACCGGTTCCAACTCCACCGCCGAGGCGATTGAGATCTCGCGCCATGCCAAAGAAGCTGGTGCTGACGGCTTGCTGTTGGTGTCACCCTACTACAACAAGCCTTCGCAGGAAGGGATCTATCAACACTACAAGGCGCTTGCTGAGCAGGTTGCCCTGCCGCAAATCCTTTACAATGTGCCTGGCCGTACCGGTAGCAACATGATTGCCGCCACCACTATCCGCCTGGCAGAATTCAAGCATATTGTCGCCATCAAAGAAGCCTCCGGCGATGTCACCCAGGCCAGCGAAATTATCGCCAGAGCCGGTGACAAGATCGATGTGTTATCAGGAGATGACTTCCTTGCCCTGCCGCTGATGGCCTGTGGCGCCAAAGGGGTCATTTCTGTGTCTGCTAACATCATCCCCGGGCAGGTCAAGCAGATGGTCGTGGCAGCACAGGAAAACCGCTGGGACGATGCCAGAAAGCTGCATCTGCAGTTACTCGACATTCATCAGGCCATGTTCATTGAGGCTAATCCGGTACCGGTTAAAAACGCCGCCGCTCTGATGGGGAAATGTCGGCCCGATGTCCGCCTGCCCCTGATCAGGCTGCAGCCCGAAAGTCTGACGAAGCTCACAGCTGTCTTAAGCAAACACCAGCTGATTTAAACAATTCAGCGGTACAAGGATAATCATGATGAATGTTGCCATTATCGGTGCTGCCGGGCGCATGGGCACTCGCCTGATTCACGCGGTATGTGAAACACAAGGATTAACGCTCACCGGTGCGGTAGAGCAGGACAGCCACCTGCAGCTGGGGGTGGATGCCGGCCTGATCGCCGGTGCCGGGAATCTCGGCGTGACATTGACAAGCGACCTTGATGCCGCTATTGCAGCGGCCGACGTCCTCATCGACTTTACCTTCCCGGACGTGACCCTGAATAATCTGGCGGTATGCGCCCGTCACGGCAAAATGCTGGTTAGCGGTTCCACCGGCTTTACCGCCGAACAGAAACATCAGGTCGAGGAGTTTGCCCAATCGATCCCCGTGGTGCTGGCCCCCAATATGAGTGTCGGCGTCAATGCCTGCTTCAAACTGCTCAAAGAAGCAGCCAGGATTCTCGGTGATGATTTTGATGTTGAGGTGGTCGAACTGCACCACAACAAGAAAAAAGATTCCCCTTCCGGCACGGCAGTACGCATGGGCGAAGTTCTAGCCCAGACCCTCGGGCGCGACTACAATCAGGTTGCCAATTATCACCGTGAAGGAATGTGCGGTGAACGCACCCACGCCGAAATCGGCATGCAGACCGTACGTGGCGGTGATATCGTCGGTGAACACACGGTCTATTTTATCGGCATGGGAGAACGCATCGAGATCAGCCACCGCGCCATGAGCCGCGACATGTTCGCCCGCGGCGCTGCCCGCGCCTGTGTCTGGCTGCAAGACCAACCGGCAGGTCTGTATGATATGCAGGATGTATTGGGACTGCGCTGACACCCCCTGAAAACGGCTTTTGATCCATGGAACACTCGGAAGGCACTGACGAAATCGAATAAAACAAACAATTCTTTCATTCTTTATGTAACCAGTTTTGAGAATGATTGTTTTGCAGTAATGGTAGTTTAATTTCCGTGTTTTTCGTGTTTTCCGTGGACAACTGCTTTTTCAGGTTTATTTGAATTTATACAAAGGAGATTACTACAAAAATGGCACGTATTAACGATCATTATCTGAAGCTCAAAGCCGGCTACCTGTTCCCTGAAATTGGTCGCCGTGTTTCGGAATTCACCAAAGCAAACCCGCAAGCCAAAGTCATTCGCCTGGGCATTGGCGATGTCACCCGCCCCCTCGCACCGGCGGTTATTCAAGCCTTTCATCAGGCGATTGATGATCTAGGCACGACAGAAAACTTCGCCGGTTACGGCCCCGAGCAAGGGTATGAATGGCTGTCACAGGTGATTATCGATAAAAGCTACAAACCCTTAGGTGTTGAGTTGAAAACCGATGAAATCTTCATTTCAGACGGTTCCAAATGCGACTGTGCTAACATTCTCGACATCTTTGCCCTAGATAATGTCGTTGCCATCGGCGATCCGGTCTATCCGGTCTACAACGACACCAACGTCATGGTGGGGCGCACCGGCGAAGCCGATGAAAAGGGCTATTATAAAGGGATCGTCTACATGCCCTTTACCGCCGATAATAACTTTATCCCTGACCTGCCCAAGGAAAAGGTTGATATCATCTACCTCTGTTATCCTAACAATCCGACTGGAACCGTTGCCGGTAAAGATGAGCTGAAGAAGTGGGTTGATTATGCCCGTGCCAATGACGCTATTATCTTCTTTGATGCTGCCTATGAAGCCTTTATCACCACTCCCGGCATCCCCCACTCTATCTATGAGATTGAGGGTGCCAAAGAGTGCGCCATTGAATTCCGCTCATTTTCCAAAACCGCTGGTTTTACCGGGGTGCGTTGTGGCTTGGTAGTGGTACCGGAGCAGTTAACCGGGACAACCACAAGTGGAGAGAAATACAGCATCAACAAACTTTGGAAGCGTCGTGTTACAACCAAGTTCAACGGAGCATCCTATCCGGTACAACGCGCTGCGGCTGCGGTCTACTCGGCTGAAGGGTGGCAGCAGACCTCAGAAATTATTGATTACTATATGGAAAACGCGCGTATCATCCGCGAAGGGTTGCAGGCCGCCGGTGTTGAATGCTACGGCGGCATCGATGCTCCCTACATCTGGCTAAAAACCCCTGAAGGGCTGAGCAGCTGGGACTTTTTTGATAAACTGTTAAATGAATGCCACGTTGTTGGCACACCGGGCAGCGGTTTTGGCCCCAGTGGCGAAGGCTATTTCCGCCTCTCCGCCTTTGGTGAGCGCAGCCATGTTGAAACCGCCGTACAACGGATTCGTGATACCTGGGGCAAATAGCAATCCACCCCGACAACCATTAAGGAGATATTGTTATGCATGAGAAAAGCATCGTTCTATTGAATCAGGCCGTGGGCGACGAAATCACAGCTCTACACCAGTACATGTATTTTCATTTTCACTGCGACGACCAGGGCTATGACCTGCTCGCTGATCTATTCAAAAAAACCGCTATCGAGGAAATGATTCACGTTGAAAACCTGGCTGATCGCATTCTCTTTTTAGGCGGCGACGTGGAAATGAAGGCCTCGGCGGAGGTAAAAAAAGTGACGGACGTCAAGGACATGTTGCAAATGGCCAAGGCCATGGAAGAGCAGAGTGCTCTTGACTACAACCGTTGGGCCAATGAGTGCGGCAACAATGCCGACTCTGTCTCAAAAAGGTTGTTCGAACAACTGGTCGTCGATGAAGAACGCCACTACGACCAGTATGACAACGAAATTGATAACATTGCCCGCTTCGGCACCGAGTACCTGGCGCTGCAGTCCATCGAACGGAGTAAGACCCGTCGCAATATGGGTGGCGCCGCAGGATAACCGCTACAGCAAGGCACCCACCTGGTGGGTGCCTTGCTCATTTCAAAACTCAAATCTCTGATTTCAGATCGCCCCGCCCTGTTACAGGCTTTCCCCCTGCCGCAATGACCGACTCATCTGCAGCGGTATTATTCTGCCATCAATCTGCTTGAAAGAACTGGAGATCAATAACGACGAGGGATTTCCTTCCCCGAACACCGCCACCGAAACATCAAAAAACCTAACGCCAGCCACATCGAGTCGACTCTGATCAACCAGGATTCCGGTCTTCCCCCTGATATCGACCCCGGACAGGTTCAGCTTTGAGCGTAGAGTCTGAAGTGCGACAATTTTAGAGTCGCCACCCAGCAGTGACCGCTCTATCGTCACCTGGGAATCGATCACCGATAGTTGCCCAACCTGCGCATCACTGATCAACACGTCGGTACAGTTCTGAATCTGCAATCTTGTGAAATAGCCGCTAAAAACCCGGCCCGATTGATTATCACAAACAGCGTCCACAGGCTCCTGCGATCTACCCGTAGAGATCCGTTCAGGCATCTTGCTGAATAATGCTTGTCGCAACGTACTGATAAACCGCTGTGGGTCTTCATTCATCGGCGTATGACCGAGCCCGGAGAGTAAATCAAGTCGACTATCCGCCAGATTCCAGTCAAGAATCGTGGCAATACGTACCGGGGCAATCTGATCCTGATCCCCCCAGATCAACCAGGTCGGGGTGGTCACACGAGGTAATAACAGAGAAAAATCACTCTGTACCAGTGCCAGGGCGGCAATCCGTGCTGGATCTCCTGCTAGAAACTTTTCCCTTGCTGCGGCGTTTGCCAGTATCAGATCAGGATCAATGGGAACGCGCGAGGTTTTTTCCAATACGAATCCGGCAATCTGCCCCAAACGTGATTCCACCGTTGTCGAAAAAAGAGGTAAATCAAGGCGGATCAGATCACGGACAAGATGTTGACTGACAGCAAGGCGGTGCAAGGTTCCCACAGCATCGACAAGAATTAAACGCTCAAGACGCTCGCTGTGGCGCGCAGCAACATGCAGGGAAATAGCGCCACCAAGGGAATGACCCGCCAGGTAAACCGTCTTGCCGGGATAGCGACCGATCAGCCAGTGGATAAACTCTGCGTAGTTGGCTGGCGAATATAGCTGGTTTGCTTTGGTAGAGCGTCCAAAGCCTGGCAGATCCGGAGCTACAACATGAAAGTTTTCAGCCAGTTCGTTAACAAAAGGGTTCCAGATGTCAGCAGCCTCACCACCAAGACCATGAACCAGCAGCAATACATCAGGATGACGATTGCCGGCTTCTCGCAGCCGAAACTGACCATTAAATATCGGTTCCTGCAGCACTTGCTCCTGCTGCCAAGGGTCTTTTGCCAACGCACTAGTGGTTGACCAAACCCAAATCAGCAACATCAGGCCAACGGAACACCATGTTCGAATATTGATAGAAATCATGAAGACTCAGTTCACCTTAAAATGCACCGAAACACCCTGCTGACACACTACTGGATGCAATATGAAAAATAAAGGCGCAGTAACAGTTCCAGACTGGTTATGATAAAAATAACGTATCTGTTCAGCACGGGGCCTTCGGATCCTGCGCCAGTATAGAGCTGAATAGTTACAAAATAACTGAAAAATTCGTTGCAATCTTTCAAACCTGCCTTACCCTGAAAAACCTTTTCTGCTATCTATAACACTTGGTTGTGACTCCCCCCTTTCATAATTGCCGATGGTGCCCCCAATGTACAAAGAAGAATGTCATGACGAGCTGGATATCCGCCAGATGACTATTGACGATATGGCTGCCGTCTTCCACCTGGGTGAACGGCTGTTCACCTCCGATTTTTCACCCAGTATGTACCGCACCTGGGATGAGTACGAAATCACGACCCTGTTCAACTCCGACAGCGAACTCTGTCTGGTGGCCGAATTAGCGGACGAAATTGTCGGGTTTGCCCTGGGTACCACCGTCGAAAAGCAACATTCGTCATGGAAGTATGGATATCTGGTCTGGATCGGCGTTCGCCCTGGCCTGCAAAAAGGAGGAACCGGCCACAAGCTGTTCGATGAACTTAAGGGGCGCATGAAGGAACAAGGGGTGCGCATGATTATTATTGATACTGATGCCGATAACGAAGCCGGTATTCGCTTCTTTGAAAAATTGGGCTTCGGGCATATCCAGAAACATGTCTATATGACCTTGAACCTGTCGCGTTCACGTAAAAAAAAGAAAAAAAAGGAATAGCAAATGACAATGCAACTGGAGCAGGTCTGGCATGAAATAGATTCTGACCGCCTGAAAAAAAACCTCATCGACATGATCGATATTTATTCCCCCTCCGGCAAAGAGGAGGATATTCAGCTGTTCCTTGAAGAGCAGTTACTCGCCACCGGCACACATGTGCGGCGTCAGGTGGTTGACGAAGAAGAACGTTTCAATCTGATTGCCACCATGGGCAGTAACAACCCCGACCTGTATCTGGTCGGCCATGTTGATACGGTTCCTGCCTGGGATATCGATGATTATGCGGCGGTTGAAGAATGGGGAGTTATTCGTGGTCTCGGCAGCGCTGACATGAAAGGTGGCTGCGCCGCCATGGTTGAAGCCTGGATCGCCCTGGCCACCCTGCCGGAAGCTCAACGTCCGTCCCTCGGGCTGCTCCTGGTCGTCGGTGAGGAGGAAAATGGTGACGGCAGCGCCCGGTTTCTTGAAGAGTGCTGCCCACGTTCGGTGATTATTGGCGAACCGACCGCCCTGCTCCCCGCTTTCGACCATTACGGCTATATGGAGGTCACCCTGATCACCCAGGGGCGACGCATCCACTCCTCCCTTCCGGAACTCGGCCACAACGCCATTGAGTCAATGTTGCGGGTTCTACTGCAAATCGAGCGATCACCAACGTTTCGTCAGCAGGCGGCCAAACTGGTGTATTCGATCCGCGAAATGAGCTCGTCACGGGCGGGATTTGTCGTACCTGACCGCTGCGAGGCGATGATCGACCTGCACCTGTCACCCGACTTAAGCCCGGTGACAGTTCGCACCATCATTGAAAAAACAGTGGAGCAGGCACGAAGCTCTGTCAAAGGACTGGATCTAGAGGTGGTTTTTGATTTTGAAGCCAATGGTTATCAGCTGGCACCAGAAGATAGCACCATCAGTATCCTGGAAGAGATTTACCCGCGCCTCAACCTGCCATTAAACCTGGTGCCCTTTCGCTCCCATTCAGACGGCAACCTGTTTTTTCAGGCCGGCAGTAAACCCCTGATCCTCGGCCCCGGCTCCCTGGAAACCGCCCACACCGCCGATGAACAGACCAGTTTTGCCGAGGTCGAAGCGGCCGCGCGCATCTATGCGGCATTGGCCCTGGGTTGAGGATAAGGCCGGTCCATTAAATCACTGGTAAAAACTCAACCCGATTCACCTCATCCACCTGATCATTCAGGGTCCAGAAGTCGTAGAGATAGCCGATCAGGAACAGGCCGCCGGTAAAAAACCAGATCAGCCCGGTGATCCATTTGCCGAGATAAAAACGGTGGACACCGAAGATGCCGAGAAAGGTCATGAGGATCCAGGTGACGTTGTAGTCCTTGATGCCATGGCTGTAACGCTGGTCGGCGCACCGATCCATCCCGGGAATCAGGAAAAGATCAACTATCCAGCCGATAAACAGCAAGCCCAGGGTGAAAAAGTAGATAGTACCGCTGATGGAACGCCCGTAGTAAAAACGGTGAGCCCCCATGAACCCGAAAATCCACAGGATATAGCCAATCAGCAGTGAGTGGGTTTTTGCGCCGTACATGACTTCTCCTATTGTAACTATTTACAACCCATCCTTGTTGCCGGGTCGGGGGTCCTGTGACAAGGGTGTCTGTCGCCATGGACGGCGACAGTCAAGCGGTCATGGACGACGAAAAGCGGCCCTTGGCATAGGATCCCCGATCCGGCACCGAACCGATAACCACTATTTTTTCTTGCTCACCCGAAAGCCCGACTTTTCCAGCGCTGCGGCCAGATTCGTTATCCCGCAGGAGCAGAAGCCTGCTGCTTGTTTTGCGCTTTATGGCTCATCGTATCCTTGCTCGAACGCATAGTTACAGACTTCCCGTGTTAACCTCGCCACTGCGCATCGTCAGTGAAATTCCGCTTGCGCTGGATATCAACCTCCTGTACCCGCACCTGCACCTGCTGGCCAACCCTGACCACATCAGCGGGATTTTTGATAAAGCGGTCGGCGTTGACTGACATGCACCAGCCCATCCCCAGATGAACGCCGATATCGACAAAAGCGCCGAAGGCAGCCACATTGGTGGACAATACCGTTGAGTGTCATCCCTTCCTTCAGATCAGCCATCCCGGTGACATCCTCACGAAACTACTTTCGCAACAAAGGATTCGCTGCGTGGGTCACGCTCCGGGTTTTTCAGCTCAGCGACAATATCACGCAGGGGTCGGCAGACCGGACATCCTCACAAACATAGGCTTTCAGGATCAATCTGATCGAGCAGCTCCGGGCGGCTGACCAGGGTCGGCACATCAATCCCCGCATCCTTGGCCATGGTCGCTACTAATCGATAGCGTTCGGGGTGAACCGCGGTATTATCCAGGGGTTCACTGCCCTGCCGAATGCGCAGGAAGCCGGCAGCCTGTTCAAAAGCCTCTGACCGGAAGCGCGGCACTTTGAGCAACTGCTTGCGGGCAGCAAAGGCCCCTGCTCATCACGATAGCGGACAACCTTTGGCCAGATTTTCACCGGATCCTCGAGACAAAGCGAGAAGGCAGCCCAGCTGGCGGTATTAAGATCGACACCGACATAGTTACCACAGGATTCAACGACCCGATCGAGGGATTTTCAGCGCGCTCTGGCTGACGTCAAAGCTGATACTGACCGACACCGATACTCTTGGGATCGACCTGACCAGCTCCGGCCAGAGGATCCTGCAGCCGGCGGGCGATGGAGACGGCACCACGGACGGTCAGGTCGAGATCAGGAAACCTCACGAGCGATATCGAAGCGGAATAGACGCTGGCACCGGCTTCACTGACCATGACCACCGGCAATTTCTTACCGGCCTCCTTGAGCGCCGCGCTGGACAAACTGCTCCATTTCGCGCCCGGCCGTGCCGTTACCAATCGCCACCATCTCGATGTTGTTTATCTATCAGCTGCAACAGATCCTTCCGGCACCGCCCGCCTGACCACCACCGGTATGAGGATAAATGGTGGTATGGTCGAGAAAGCGTCCGGTTTCATCGACTGCTGCCAATTTAGACCCGTATCCGTAAACCAGGATCAACCCCGAGCACCCGGTGGTTCCCGGCCGGAGCAGCCAGAAGCAGGTTGCGGTGTCTCCGGCAAAACACCCGGATCGCCTCTTCGTCTGCGTTCTGTTTGGCCAGCAGGCGTAATTCAACTCGATGGACGGCGCAATGAGCCGCGCATAGGCATCACCGATCACCGAAACCAGCTTACACTCGCGACACGAAGAATCCCCGGCACCAGCAATTGCGCCAGGCGACCAAGAATTCATCCTCGGGAGCTTCGATCTGCAAACGCAGAAATTCTTTCCTTTCGGCCCCGGCGCATGGCGAGCATGCGATGGACGGGATCTGTTTGAGCGGCTCGCTGAAATCGTAGTACATCTCGTACTTGCTCACCGCCCCTTCCTTGCCACGAGCCGGCCCTGAGCGGAAATAATCCTCCGCTCCCAGGTCAGCTCCCACCAACGCTCTGGCTGCTGCTGTGTCGGCAAACTGCTCGGCACACATGACCGGCCCCTGCAAGGCTGCAGCTTCATCTGCAACCCCAGTTCGGCACTGACAAAAGGGGCAGCCAACTGCAAATCGATGGCACCACCCGCAGCAGTAAGCAGTTGCTGTGCCAAAGGTTCCAACCCCGTTCTTTGGCGATGGTCGCCTTGGTACGGCGCTTCGGCTTGTAGGGCAGATAGAGATCCTCCAGTTCCGTCTTCTGGCGGCAGGAAACGATCCGCGCCTGCAATTCCGGCGTCAGCTTGCCCTGTTCATCAATGGTTTTAAGAATCGTCCGGCGCCGTTCGTCAAGTTCCTTATGGTAAGCCAGCCGTTCTTCTATCAGGCGAATCTGCACCTCATCGAGTTCGCCGGTCGCCCTTTGCGGTAGCGGGCGATGAAGGGACTCCGTCGCCTCCCTCTTCAAGCAAGGCAACAGTCTGTTTGATTGATCCCGGCGCCAGACCGGCATCCTCACGCAGCAGGGAGATCATATCCATAGGTGGTAATTGCGTCATGGCTCATCCCATAAAAAGGCGATGCAGAAGTGGTCAATCACAGGTCGCGGGGCATTATACGCAGAAGGCCATTATCCGGCCAGGCAAACAAGGAACCAGATCCAAAAAACACCCTCATAAACGTCAGTCCATTCGACTAGCGACCGACGCGTGGATAATACCAGTGAGTCGAAGAGTCACCCTCATCATCAATAAGCCTAATCTGATAACCAAAGGTATAGGCGACAAGCCTGACGTTCAACCAGAGGCAGGGTCACGGTAAAGGGAATCCGATCCTCAGGGGTTTAAGCCTTTAAAATGAGTCTTGCGATAATCAACCACCAGATTGTCAGCATCCAGCAGGAACAATGTCAATTCAACATCAGCAACCCGGGTATACATCATCCGTGAATGCTGAGAAAAAGAGAGCCATCCTGTCATCCGGTAGTGGTCTTCCAGGGTGCATCAGGCGACTATCAACTGTCACATAGAATTCTTCCCAGTGCTGTTGGCCTCCAGAACCGGGGTAATTGCTGTGATGGCCTCCTCATCGGCGAGAGGGCACCCAGGTAATGCCCGGTCGTTGCCTGACAACCGCTTAAGAATAATAGAAACAGCGAACAAAACATCACGACCAGCTTTATTCCGCCTTCATAGCCGGACACTCCTCGTATGCCTGTACCGGTAGATTTGCTACTCCTGCGTTGATCTCTCGAGTTACCGAAGGTTCATTTTATCATATTGTGACTGGTGTGTCCTTAAGAGAAACAGGCACTTGTCTGATTCCCCTGACAGTTCAAAATTCTTTTCGACAAATTTGACCTTTATTTTGCTCTGTGTTGACATCAAAAGAATCACTGATACAGTTACTTATATCGCGTATAAAGATCTGGTTCGATTTTTTAAAGAGTTGTGCACCCCTTTATTTATTCTGATATCCTGAAAAGCCAAACTCTTCGCGAGAAGAGGACGGAAATGTACGGATCTGGAGCCATGCGTCATAGTTAAACAGACAGTCAGCTGCCGAAGGAAGTTTTTCTGTTGCCCGGTTGTTTTTAGTCATACCCCGGGCTTGAATCAATTGCACTGTGACACACTGCCACTGTCCTTGCAATTCATTTCAATAGGAGGATGCCATGAAATCCGCGCCCGGTTTTTATCCGACTATCAACATTCCCTATCATAAATGGCTCCATCTTCCCAGAAATACCAGTCTGCATTCTCCTACTGATATTGACCCTACCAGCTGGACTGGCTGCTGCACCTGGATGAGTGTCTGATTTTTAACGGAATTAGCACCTGTCAAGGGGACTAGCCGCAGGAGTCTATTACAATATCCCTTCCCCCACCCATCTCAACCTTAAACATCAACAGCTTGATTTCTGCGATTGAGCCTGTTGCAGGACGCCCGGCATCGGGGCCGCTGAACGTCTCAGGGAACAACACCGTCATCAACAGTGGTAGCGCCAACAAGACAATATCCATCGTCATACCGGTGCTGATGCTGTGGGGATCTATTATGTGTCAAAGCAACTCTTAGGCGAAACCTTTGTCGATGATTCTTTTTGGGCGTGTACTTGTCGGGCTGATCCTGCAGTACCGGGGGCGGCTATGTGGAAATCACCAGCCACAGCGACATCACCACTGACGGAAACAAGTCCCCGGAATTTACGGGCTCACAGCGCCAGCGACGGCTACCCGGCCAAGGTAATCAGTCGCCTGGAAAGTTTCGTTGAAGAAAATAACTACCTGTTCGAGATCACCAATGTCCTTGATATCGCCGGTCTTCCGGCCGCATGACCCTGGATGACAGCTCTGTTCCCGTTCAGGTTGAGGTTATCTTATTGATGAAGATGGACATCCGCCCTCGACGGTGAAGGGAACAGGGTCGAACACGGTTTATTCACCATCAGCAAAAGACGGAACCTATTCAGTTACTTTCACCGCGGAAGAAAAAGCCGAACAGAATGCATTGAATCTCGGTAGCCATCACTGTAGCCGTACGCTACGAGGTCGGCAAGGACAAGGATCCAGAATAATGAAGAGCGCACTGACGAAGGACTTCTGCTGGTTATTTTCGAACATGTTGAAAGTGAAGAAGATGGAGGTGACAGTTTCATCAGGAAGCCGAAGGAGTTTATTTTGTCAATTACGGCGTCAGTAACAAACCGGCACAGGAAACGACGCCAACGATCTTTCCTGACCTCAATCAGTATGTCAGTGATCTGCTCACGGCAGCGATGCCGGCAGCAGCGGCGGCAGTGTAACCGTCAACAGCAATGGCACAATTGCAACCCATGGTGAAGAATCCCATCGAATCCATGCCTGCAGTATCGGCGGTCAGGGGGCTCCCGGGGAAAATTCAACCTTCTATCTGTTCTGGGGAAAGTGCACCAACCGCGGGTGGGGGATGGCAATCGCCCGGGCCGGCAGCTGTAACTGCGAACGGTACCCTTACCACCGACAAAAACAACTCCGGGCGGCATCGTTGTCACTGAAGTGCCGGCGGTGCCAGGGGCGGGCGGTCTGAGTCGGCTACCGACGGCAGACAGGAGGAACCGGTAGACGGTGGGATCCCGCCGAGGTTTACGGAAGTGCAACGATTGAAACTGCCGGGACTTTTCCAGTGGCATCGTTGCCTTCAGTAACGGCGGAGATGGTGGCAGCGGCGGCAGTACCCGGCGGCGCGATGGATGCAGGCAAAGGAGGGTTCGGCGGTAAAGGTGGCGAGGTCGTTGTCGACGGCAACTGGAACGTTACCACAGCAGGTGACAAGGATTTCACGGCATCTGGGCCAAAAGTCTGGGCGGCAATGCCGGAAACGGCGGTAGTGGTGGCTGGTTGTCGGTGATCCGGGATGGGGGCGGCCAGGCCACCGACGGCGGCAGTGTCACATTGTCCAGCGGTGGCGAAATTTGCACTGAAGGTGACAATTCTTATGGTCTGTACGCCCAGAGTGTCGGTGGCTTCGGTGGCAGTGGTGGCTCGAGTTGGGGACTTCTGTTCTGTATTCCTATGGCGGCGACGGAAACAGTGGCGGTGGCGGTGATGTTGGAGTTGATCAACACCGACAGTGGCAAGATAACGACCACCGGCGACCATAGTCATGCCATTCCACCCAGACATCGGCGGCGGTGGCGGCAGCGGTGGTGGGCAGGTGCTATTGTCAGTATCGGAGTGAACCGGAGCCGCCGGAGGTTTTGGCGGTTCTGTCGATGTAGAAAATTCCGCTGGCTGGAGACTTCCCGAAAAGGTGCTTGATGGCATTCTTGCACAAAGTATCGGCGGGGGCGGCGGCGACGGTGGGAGTAGTGTAGCTGGTTGCCATTGGTGGCAGCGGCAGCAAAACCAGTGACGGTGGCGATGTCGCGGTGCTCAATCGCGCACACTATCACCGACGGCGAACTGTCCTAATGGCATTTTTGGCAGAAAGTATCGGTGGTGGTGCGTTCCGGCGGTCGTCTCGGGGGTTATTCAGTATCGGCGGTTCCGCGGTTCCGGCGGTTCCGCCGGGATCGTCACGGTAGTTAACGAAGGCAGTATCCTTACTCAAAAAGAATGAGTCCTACGGTATCTTTGCCCAGAGCATCGGCGCGGTGGCGGTGGCGCAGCGGTGGTGGCGCCACCAGCGTTGGAAAGCCGGTGTTACCGTCTCCATCGGCGGCAAAGGAGCCAGGGGAGGTGACGGCAAAGCGGTAGAAGTGACCAACCGTGAAGACAGCAGCACACTGAGGGTAATCGCTCCTACGGCATTTTTGCTCAGAGCGTCGGCGGTGGTGGTGGCGATGGCGGCTTCGCCATCAGCGGATCTGGGTGGGGATTTGCCGTTGTCGGTGGCGGCGGCGGCAAGTGGGGGCAATGCCGGCACGGTTGACGTTGTCATGTCTGAAACCCATTAGCACTCAAGGTGAAGAAGCCTATGGCATTTTTGCCCAGAGTGTCGGTGGTGGCGGTGGATCTGGTGGCTTCGGCATCGTGGGAAGTTACGGCGGTAGCGGTATCGGCGTCAACTCCGGGGCTGGGTGGTTCCGGAGGTGTTGGCGGCACCAGTGAAACGGTTACCGTCGATATCGATGGAACCATCAACACGTCCGGTCTGCGTGCTCACGGCATCATGGCTCAGAGCGTCGGCGGCGGCGGAGGTGACGGCGGCTTCGCGATTGCCGGCAGCATTGGTGGCGGTACCAGCGTCAATCTTGCCTTTATGGCGACGGCGGCAGCGGAAATACCGGCGGGGATGTACAGATCAACGGCAACGCCATCATTACTACGGAAAGCAATGAGGCCCATGGCATGTTTGCCCAGAGCGTCGGTGGCAGCGGTGGTGGTGGCGGTTTTGGCGTCTCGGCCAGTTTAGGAGGTGGAACCAGCTTGAATTTAGCATTCGGCGGCGAAGGTGGTGACGGGAGTTCTGCAGGCAATGATGGATCGGCAGAGCGGCTACACCCTTGATGGAACAATCACGACCTATGGCGATCGTGCCTATGGCATTCTGGCCTCAAAGCGTCGGTGGTGGCGGTGGCATGGGTGAGCAGCGCTATCCGGCGCGTTACTTGGCTCCGGCGGCGATTACCATGGGCTTTGGGGTGATGGAGGCACCGGTGGTCTGGGAGAGGTAGTGGCCCATAACGCCGCCGACATTACTACATCTGGGCAGCAAAGTTACGGAATACTGGCTCAGAGTGTCGGGTGGTGGCGGCGGTGCAGGCGGTCTGAGTATCACCGGCGCTGTCACTGCCTTTGGCGGTCTGTCGCTGGCCATGGGTGGCACAGGGTGGGAGAAGGCAATACCGGCGGCGACGTAACCCCTTTAACAGCGGCGCCATCCAAACTCACGATGAATATTCCTATGGCATCTTTGCCCAGAGTATTGGCGGCAAGGGCGGCGCCGGTGGTTCCAGCGGCTCGGTCATGGCCAACTTCAGCAGTTTTATCGAAATCCCGCCGCCTTACCCTTCCGGCAGTGTCAATATCGCGATCAGTCTGGGCGGCGATGGCGGCACAGGTGGGAGGGCAGGAGCAGTGATGGTGGTTAACAGCGGTGCTGTTATTACGCAAGGCCATCACGCTTATGGTATCTCACCAAAGTGTTGGTGGTGGCGGCGGCGATGGCGGCAAAGGGGTCGCCGTAACCGCCAACATATCTAAACCCGGCATTCCCGAAATGCCCGATGAACAAATCGACGTACAGGTGGATTTTGCGATGGCCATCGGTGGTGACGGCGGTAGCGGCAATCACGGCGGCAGCGTTGATGTTGACAACCACGATGTCATTGATACTTCAGGCATCGGCGCGCACGGTATCTTTGCCCAAAGCGCTGGTGGCGGCGGTGGCAGCGGGGGGATGCCTCGATCCATGATCCTGAGTATTGATCTGAATAACTGTGTGAATATGATCCGCCTCCCGATCCTACTCAGTATCAGTACCGGGGCAACCCTGAGCATAGGAGGGAAAGGTGGGGCAGCTGGTGACAGCGGAACAGTCACTGTGACGAATGAAGGAATGATTGTCACACGCGGAGCCGATGCATTCGGCATCCTGGCCCAGAGTGTTGGGGGGAGGCGGCGTCGGTGGAAGCGGCTACCATGGCCTCGACTGGTGGGATTTCGGCGTATCAGAAGAAAAAAATGAACAATTTCTCGATATACTTCCGGTGCAGGACGAAGGTGATCTGCACATCACCTTGGGCGGCTATGGCGCCGGCGCGGTGGTGACGGTGACGCGGTGACAGTGAGCAACATTGGCAGCATTTTCAATTTTGGTGATGGGTCACTAGGTATTCTGGCCCAAAGTATCGGTGGCGGTGGCGGGTTCAGGTGGCGTCGGCGCAGTCGGCGGCGACGGATCGATTGGCCTGGGCGGTGGCGGTGGTGTCGCCGGAGATGGCGGTGTTGCTTACATTGATCTGCTCGGCAGCATACTAACCCGTGGTGTAGCCGCGCACGGCATTTCTTTGCCCAAAGTGTCGGCGGTGGCGGTGGCTATGCCGTATAAATACTTGACCGGGGCATCAAGGATTTCGGAATCAATTTTGCTATTTGGTCGTGACGGCGGCAATGCCGGTGACGGCGCGATATCTATATCCACAGTGAAGGAGACATCACCACGCCAGGCGATGCTGCGGTGGGTATCTATGCGCAGAGCGTTGGTGGCGGCGGTGGATTAGGGGCGGCAACATCGGCTATGGTTTTGATTGTCGGGCAGTGCCGGCGGCGGCGGCGACGGTGGTCGAGTTGAACTCGATCACACCGGCAACATCACCACTTACGGCGACTACGCTCACGGAATCGTCGCTCAGAGCGGGGTCGGCGGTGCCGGGACTACGGCGGCGACGTCGTTGTCAGGATCAACGGCGATATCACCGTGCACGGCGAAGGAGCGCTGGCCGTCATCGCCCAGAGCGAAGGAGCTGCAGGCAGGAAAACACAGATATCATCTACGAGGGCGGTACCATCAACGGCAACAATGACTCAGCAGTTCGCTTTTTGAGGGCATGCATAACACATTTACCAACCAGGGTGTCGTTACCACGCACGGTGGGACCGCCGGCACCGCGATCCTGGCAAGCAGCGGAAATGACCACATTCATAATCACGGCACCATAACCGGCGCGGTACAGCTTGGTGACGGCAGCAACAGCTTCACCAATCACGCCGCCAGCTTCTTTAATGCCGGAACCGCCATCAATCTGGGAACCGGCAACAATTCGAGCAACAGCGGCACCTTATCTCCAGGAGGAGGTGGTCATATTGAACATTCCAGCCTGACAGGCCATCTGATACAAACCGAAGAGGGTCTTTCTCGCCATTGACGTTGACGTCCTTGCACCGTCATCAGGCTGACTATCTCGCAGTGTCCGGAACGGCTGAGATATCAGGCTTGATTGGAGGGATTCAGTCATCAAAGGATATTCACAACCAGGAAAGTTCAACATTCCGATCGTGATGGCTGATAATGGTCTCACTACGACAGAATTGAGTCTGGTTCAGAGACAATCTGCCGTCGCGAACTTCTCTCTGGATGTCACCCTGGTTCCAGTCTTCATCTTAACTACATGAGGTCAATTTCACCCATCCGAAGCTTAACCGCAATCAGACAGTGATCGTGGAACATATCAACGCCATCCAAAGCACAGGAGGCTCAGCAGCCTTTGCCCCCCTGGCTGCGGCCCTGTTCGATGTGGCAGATGGGGCAGCCCTTGGCGCAGCCTATAATCAGCTGAGCCCGGAAACCCATCTGGGCACCGGAAATGTGACAGTGTCAGCCAATCAGCAGTTTTCCAACGCTATGCTGAGCTGTCAGCCGTTCAAGTTGGAACCCAGCGTTTTGCCACTCGAGATCGATTGCAACTGGCTGCGTATATCAGGTCGCGAGCTCACTGTATCTCCCCGTCAAACCTGCACACTGGGCTATCAGGAACAGGCCTTCGGTTTCAGTGGTGGTATCCAGCGCGAAGTCAGTGATACAACTTTCATGTCGGTACTGCCATTTCATATGAAAAACAGTCGTCTGGTGTTCTAAAAATCTGCTCAAAAAAACCGAGGGAGATCGTTTTCAGGCAGGGGATGATGTTCAAACGTCGCCAGCAGGCAACGATGGCATCAGTGGGCATCAGTTTCGTTATGGTGATTACGATTCCACCTGATATCTCGGATCAGTTGCAGCCCGGTCTTCGTGCCACCAGTTCACAGGATATGCACTTTTATCATTGCGAGGTCGTTCAAGTACATACCCTTGAAAACAACAACTGGTACGTCCGCCCGATGATTGATGCCGGCTGTAATCTACAGCCATCCTTGACTCCTTTTAAGGAGCGTGATGCAGGAGGCGCAAATTTTAATCGTTAAAAAACGCCGGGAAAACTATTTCAATATCAACCCGGCCCTTGAGTTTGGCGCCGAACTTCAAATGAGCCGGATATTCTGACCCGAATTTACGCCCGTGTCGGCGGAATTCGCTATCTCGGCGGAAGCAACCCTGAAATTACCGCGACGATGGAAGGGACTCCTGATAGGAGGGATCCATTAAAGATCGAAGGCGACATGGATAAATCTTATCTCTGGACCTGACATTGGGAATAAAAACACCCTGCAACGTGATCAGGTCGGATTACGTCTTGAGTACTCGTCAGCTGTCGAGAAACACCAGAATGGCTAGCGGTTTTGTCAAGTTGACGATCCCCTCTGATGGTCAAAGGAGCTGAGGTTGAAGTCTCTATGAGAACCAACAGGGTCGTCTTGCTATAGACTGCTTCATAGCCTGATTGCTCGCACTGATTCGGGCGGTTACAAGGGACAGCCCGAATCAGTGCAGACAGTCATTATGGAGCTAAAGCCTTCGACTGAAAATTAAAATGCAGCAGGGCATATGAGCCAAGCTTGTCAACCAGACTCAAGGTGTGATTTCCGCCTCAATTCCGAGCTATAGTTGGCCTTGACCCGGTAGGTTACGACATCACGCTCGATAGCACCGGTGGTCATGGTTTTACTGGTCGATCTGAAGCGCGGTTGGTCAAAATCCTGTAACTCACCAATGCGGGCTAGATAATCCATCATCTTGCTTGGGATCATCGTCACTGACCCGCTTCAAGGCTTCCCTCATCCAGCAATGCCTTCGCCGTAATCGATATCCCAGCGACTTAATTGCGCAACCGCCTGTTCGATATAAGGAACCGCCGTTGGATCAAAACGAGTCGATTGGACATAACCATAGCTGAAATAGATACTGACGGCGGTCAAAACGATAAAGAACACATAAACAATAAATTTTTTCACGACTGATTCCTTGAAAAATCGTTGCCAGACAAGTCAAAGTAACCGATATTCATCAGTGAAAACAAGAAAAATATCTCCGCTGTGACCCTTATCAGATAAGAAGAACTATGCCCGACCAAAAGCTTCATTCACCTTCAATAGCGCTGGTTCTGATCGGTGGCATCCTCGGTCTGATGGTGGCCATGGGGACTGACGCTTCGCTTACACGCCGATCCTGCCGTTGATGCAGCGCGATCTGGGAATGAGCAATACCTCTCGCCGGCTGGCTGGCCGGGCTCAATTACCTGGGGTACCTGATGGGTGCCATCCCCCGTTCCCCATCCCGCGGCTGCTGGGAGTGCGCCTGCTTACCGGATCGTCCCTGCTTTTGTGCCTCCTCACCACGGCTCATGGGATTGGACCGTGTCCGCTCTCTGGTGGGGTGGATTACGGCTGGTCAGCGGCATCACCAGCGCTATCCTCTTTGTGCTGATCTCCGAGGTCGGTGATGCTCTCAGACGTCATGGCCTTGCTCACCGCACGGTACCCTACAGCGGAGCCGGTCTGGGGATCGCTTTAACCGGCGCTCATGATTCCGGTGCTGATTACTACTGGGGGTGGAGCGGTGCCTGATTGGCGCCGGTATCGCTGCAGCACTTCTGGCCGCAGCCGGTATTCTTTTGGGTCGCCAACAGGGCGCGCTGGTGCCGCCGCAGACTGGAAACAGCCTGATCAACAGCCAACGTAGCAGCGTCTATCCGCTTCGTAACTGGCCTACTTTTTAAGGCCTCGGTTACGTAGTCTCTGCGACCTTATCGTTGCTCTGATTGCTGCAACCCCCGGTCTTTCACGGCTGGCTCCTGAGTTGGGGTGGCGGCTGGTCTGGCGGCAGTCCCGTCGACCTTTGATCTCGGGCCATCTGCCCGCCACTACTCCCCACGCATGGCATTGATTGCGGCCTACGCTCTGCAGGCCAGCGGCATTATGGTGAGTGTGTTTTTCAACCTCCATCACCGCCTGTTGTTCGCAGCGGCGAGCTTTGGTGGTACCTTCTTGGGAATTGTCGCTTTGACCCTCGCTGAAGGCCAACGTCGTATGCCGGGCTGACAGCCGCTGGATTACCGCCTTTTTAACCGCCGCTTTTGGCATCGGTCAGGTTCTCGGCCTGATTGTCGTTATCACCTTGCCGACCGGCACGACGGTTTTGTTTCGCCTCGTTGCTGGCAATGGCTTGTGTTGTAATCAGCCTCATCGTTTCCGGATCTGGATCCACATTTCCCCCAAACCCTTAAACCCACAACAGAAAGGGATAATAATTATGCTCCTTACGTCAATATCAAAATTACCCGGTGAGGGAGCCACTCCGAGCAGAAGAAACGTCTGATCCAGGGCGCCACAGACTTGCTGGTGGATGTCCTGGGTAAAAATCCAAAAACAACGGTGGTCGTGATTGATGAAATTGATACCGACAACTGGGGGATCGGTGGCGAGACGGTTACTATCCTGCGGCAGCAGGCTTAATGTTTTCTCTGCCTCCCTCTCCCGCAAGTGGGAGAGGGATTAAAAATCTTCACCGACGCACCAGGCGGATAGGGTCAGTAGTATTCTCAAAGCTTCTGAGCGGAAGGGATTAATATCAAGACCGCCACGCCGAGTATAGCGGGCATAGACCGTGAGTTTTTGCGGACAACAATGGCGCATCAAGTCAAAAAAGATTCGTTCGACACACTGTTCGTGAAACTCATTATGCTGACGGAAGGAGATCAGATAACGCAACAGGGCTTCGCGGTTTATTTTCCCTCCCTGATAGCGAATCAGCACACTCCCCCAATCAGGTTGGCTGGTTACCAGACAGTTGCTCTTGAGCAGATGACTGTGCAGCTCCTCCGCCACAACGAATTCTTCATTCGCCGCACCGACCAGCACCCGTGGATTGAGCCGGTAGTCTAAAACCTCAATGTCGAGGTTGTCGAGACATTCACCGGGGAGGACGCCTACCTGCAAGCGAAAAGAATCTTCCAGAGCCCACAATTCGACCTGCACCTCGCCGCCACTGGCGCGGCTGAGGTCTTCACGCATCTGCTCCACCACTGCCGTTTCATCAGGGTAACGGGTCTGATTAAAGGAGTTAAGATAGAGCTTGAATGACTTGGATTCGATCAGATAAGGAGTGTCACAGGCAAAACGAAACTCCCCCACGGCAACCACCGGTTTGCCTTTACGGTTCAGCCAGGACAACTCATAGGCGGTCCACAGATCAACACCGCCAAAAGGCAGTTCTTTGGCCAGGCCAATCTCATCACGCTTGACCTGGCGCGGAAAAGGGCAAAGCAAAGACGGATCGTAGGTGTCCTGATATCGGGTTGGTTTCCCCAAGGGAAGATATTGCTCAAAATCCGACATTTTTGTTCCAAAAGCTCCATGCAAAGAAAATCGATTTCCACTGATATCGCAGAAATGCTATGATGTCATGCTGACATGCAAACAGAAAATTCTGTTTGAGAATAGTTTTATTTCTTTTACCCGTCAACATGGAGAAACATTATGAAAGTCGGATTGGTCGGTTGGCGTGGCATGGTCGGTTCCGTTCTGATGCAACGGATGCTCGAAGAAAACGACCTTGCCGGAGTTGAAGCGGTTTTCTTTTCAACTTCCCAGGCCGGAGAAAAGGCACCCCAGTTTGGACAGCTTGGCAACAGCACCCTGGAGAGTGCTTCAGACCTGACCAAGCTTGCCGAGCAGGATATTATTATTACCTGCCAGGGTGGTGATTACACCAAAGAAGTTCACCCGAAATTGCGGGCTGCGGGTTGGGACGGTTACTGGATCGATGCAGCATCCTCCTTACGCATGGAAGATAATGCCGTTATCATTCTTGATCCGATCAACCGCAAGGTGATTGACGAAGCCCTGACAAATGGCTGCAAAGATTTCATCGGCGGCAACTGTACCGTCAGCCTGATGCTGATGGCTATTGGCGGGCTGTTCAACGCCGGCCTGGTTGAATGGGTCAGCTCCATGACTTATCAGGCAGCATCCGGATCCGGAGCGCCCAACATGCGCGAACTACTGCTGCAGATGGGCAACCTCCACCATTCGGTGGCTGAACAACTGCAGAATCCCGGTTCTGCAATCCTCGAAATCGATAACAAAGTCACTTTGGCCCTGCGCAGCAACACCATGCCAACAGCCGAGTTCGGTTTTCCTCTGGCCGGCAACCTGCTTCCGTGGATCGACCGTGAAGTGGAAGACGGACAGAGCCGTGAAGAGTGGAAAGGTATTGCCGAAACCAACAAAATTCTCGGCAATGCAACGCCCATCCCGGTTGACGGCATCTGTGTCCGTGTTGGTGCTATGCGCTGTCACAGCCAGGCCCTGACCATCAAGCTCACTAAAGACGTACCCATCAGTGAGATTGAACAGCTGATTGCCCAGAGCAATGAGTGGGCCAAGGTCGTTCCCAACACCAAGGCGGACTCCCTCGCTCAGCTCACCCCGGCAGCTGTTTCCGGCACCCTGGGTATTCCCGTCGGTCGCCTGCGCAAGATGAAATTCGGCCCACAGTACCTGTCGGCCTTTACCTGCGGCGACCAACTCCTGTGGGGTGCGGCAGAACCATTGCGGAGGATGTTGAGAATTCTCGCTGAACGCTGAAAAAATCGCCTCGAGTTGCCGGAAGGTAGCTCGAGGCGATTAAACTTACCCGGATGATGTGTCGATAAATAAGCAACTAAAGGAGTATCTATGTTCAGGGATCTCATCAAGTTGCTGGCGTTGCTGATTCTCCTGGCATTCGTTATTGCCGGCATCTATTTCGCCGGACAGTCAATTGACAATACGGCCAAGTATCGCCATCCCATCACCCAGCCAGGCGCGCGCTGGTAAGAGCTGATCATGTCAGCCTGCACTTTTATCTTCAATGCCCGCAGCGATAGCTGACATAGCACGTTCAACAATCAATATATGGGTCGCCTTTTCATCGGCAAGATCGAAGAGATCAGTACAATCAACCGGCGACCCGAATCGAACCATTCCCTGCTGTCCCCAGGCACCAACCTGCCAACGATTTAATCCAACCAGAGAAACCGGGATAACCACCGGTCGATGCTCATAAATCAATTTCCCCACCCCACGGTTGCCGGCCCCGAGCTGCCCATCCTTGTGTCTGGTTCCTTCGGGAAACAGCATGACAGCATCATCTTTCAACAGACGTCCCAACTCTTTACCGGCGCGCAGATCCCGCCCACGCTTGACCGGAAAGGCCCCCCACGAACGAAAAATGACTGACAGCAAAGGGTTGCGAAAAAGTTCTTCTTTTGCCGGTGCCCACACCATCTTCCATGGGCGCTGTTGTAGAATTGCCGCCGGCAGCAGCACTGTATCGAAAGCGGAAATATGATTAGCAACAAAGAGAATCCCACCCTGATCGGGAATCTGCTCACCACCTACAATCTGACAGCGATTGATAACCGTTGCGTATAAAGAAATCACTGCGGCACTGATGCCGACCCAGAATCGCCGTAAAATTGATGTTTTCACGATCTAAACAACCCTCTCGTCTATACGAGGACATGACCATGCCAACATTATGACGCGTTTTATATTGTCTGTCATGCGCTTTCTTTAACCTGACACAGTGTCAATAAGATCTGCTATGATTAGCAGCGGTACTAATTTTTGGCCCGGTCCGCTAAAAATCTAACGATGAGGTGCTCATGTCCACACTTACCGCTTTACCTGCCTGGCATTCCTTGCAGCAACACGTTAAAAGCATGGAACACATCCACTTACGTGACCTTTTTGAACATGATCATGATCGTTGTCACCGCTTTTCTTTACATCTTGGCGACACCCTGTTTGACTTTTCCAAGCATCGGATGACCGACACTACCCTTGATCTGCTTCTTAATCTTGCCCGTCAGTGCAATCTGACCGATAAAATTGAGGGTATGTTCAACGGTAAAAACATCAATACTACCGAAAACCGCGCAGTGCTTCACACCGCGCTGCGGAATCGCAGTAATCGCCCGGTGCTTGTCGACGGCAAAGATGTCATGCCGGATATCAATGCAGTACTTGCACAGATGCGAACATTCAGCGACCAGGTGCGTGATGGCCAATGGCGTGGTGCTACCGGCAAATTGATCTGCGATATTGTCAATATCGGCATTGGTGGTTCAGATCTAGGCCCGCTGATGGTGACAGAAGCCCTGAAGCCTTACCGTCACGAGCGCCTCAAGGTTCATTTTGTTTCCAACGTTGATGCTACGCACCTGTGCGAAACCTTGCGTGGACTGAACCCGGAAACGACACTGTTTCTCATTGCCTCAAAAACCTTTACCACCCAGGAAACCATGACCAATGCCCACTCAGCAAGGCGTTGGCTGATTGAACAGTCGGGTGATGAAAATGCCGTTGCCAAACATTTCATTGCCATCTCGACCAACAGCGAAAAAGTCATTGATTTCGGTATTGATCCCGCCAATATGTTGGTCTTTTGGGACTGGGTCGGTGGACGCTATTCCCTGTGGTCAGCTATTGGTCTTTCCATTGCTCTATTGATCGGAATGGATGGCTTTGAAGAGTTGCTTGAGGGTGCCCATCTGGTGGATGAGCATTTCAGAACCCGGCCTTTGGAGGAGAATATTCCGGTGCTGATGGGGTTGATCGGTATCTGGTACAACAATTTTTTTGCTGCCGACTCACTGGCGATTCTCCCTTACGACCAATCCCTCCATCGTTTTGCGGCCTACCTGCAGCAAGCTGACATGGAAAGTAACGGCAAATCTGTCACCCTGGCTGGTGAATCTGTCGATTATTCAACCGGCCCGATTATATGGGGAGAACCGGGAACCAACGGTCAGCACGCATTTTATCAACTGATCCATCAGGGCACCAAATTGATCCCTACCGACTTTATTGCCGCAGTTAAATCCCATAACCCCTTAGGCGACCACCAACAGATCCTGCTATCCAACTTCATTGCCCAACCGGAAGCCTTGATGATGGGGAAAACAGCAGCAGAAGCACGCCTGGAACTTGAAGTAGAAGGATGCCCTGAGGAAGACATCAAACGACGACTGCCTCACAAGGTTTTTTCCGGCAACCGACCCAGCACGGCCATTCTCATGCAGCAACTGACACCACATACCCTGGGCAGCCTGATTGCTGTTTACGAACATAAAATATTCACGCAAGGCGCGATCTGGAACCTTAATCCGTTTGATCAATGGGGAGTGGAGTTAGGGAAACAACTGGCAAAAACAATCCTTGCCGATTTAACCTCTCAGACACCGACTACCGGACACGATAGCTCGACGAATGCATTAATCAATGCGCGAGTCGTATTAATAAGACTTGCTGTTCATTTTAACTGTTTTTTCAATAACCGCAACAATCAACTTTAGTGAAATTTACTTTTTCGGCGCCTGGAGGATTGGCTCTTCTGCTTGTTTGGCACCTCAGCTCTTTTCTTGCGCCCACCACCCTTGATTTTTTCCGGCACAGTCAGCGGACTGAAATCGATGCGCCGCCGCGCTGTATCAACCCGTTCCAGCTTGACCTCAAGAGGCATGCCAACCCTGAACTGCTGACGGCTACGTTCCCCGGTCAAAGCGAGGGTCGATGGGTCGTAATGGTAATAATCACCGGTCAGATTGCGTACGTGCACCAAGCCTTCAACGAGAACTTCATCCAACTCGACAAAAAATCCAAATTCCGCAACAGACGAAATAACGCCGGTAAAAGTTTCACCCACCCGATCCTCCATCAGCTGACAACGGCGCAAATCAGCCAGATCGCGTTCAGCTTCCATAGCACGTCGTTCCCGGCTCGAACATTCAGATCCCAGAGTTTCGAGCAATGAGACCCCCGGCGCGATGCTCTTTGCTGCACCAGTTAATGCCTGTTTAAGAACCCGGTGTATCAGCAGATCAGGGTAACGCCTGATGGGTGAGGTAAAGTGGCAGTACTCCTCTGCCGCCAGGCCAAAATGCCCTTCGTTGTGGGGGGTGTAAACCGCCTGCTGGAGACTGCGCAGCAACTGCTCACTGATCAACCGGCCTTCCGGCTGGTCGGCGACATCAGTAAGCAATTTCTGTAGCGACTGATGAAGATTTTTTCCCAACACCAAACCATGACCGCAGCTGGCGGCAAGTTGCTGTAACTCCTCCAGTTTAGCATCGTCCGGCTCACCATGAATACGATAGAGAAATGGCCATTCCTGAACGTTAAGATAATGGGCAACTGCTTCATTGGCTGCGAGCATGAGTTCCTCGATCACATGGTGAGCAACAGTGCGCTCAACCTTGACCAACTCCAGCGGGCGGCCGCTGTCGTCAACACGAATTTCAACTTCAGGCAGATCCAGATTGAGGCTACCCCGAGCATAGCGCATCTGCATAAGAATCTGCGCAAGTTCCGCCATCTGCTGCAGTGATTTCCGGCTACCGGCAGGAACCGCTTCACGATCCCCGCCGTCAAGGAAATCAGCTACCTGGGCATAAGTCAGGCGGGCGCAACTGTTCATGACAGCCGGGTAAAATGTTGACGTCAGGGTTTTACCTTCGCCACTGATGGTCAATTCGGCGGCCATGACTAGACGATCAACCCCTGGATTGAGGGAGCAGATACCGTTGCTTAAGGCCTCCGGCAACATAGGCACGACAAACCCGGGAAAGTAAACGCTGGTGCCGCGTTCACGAGCATCGAGATCGATAGCTCCACGGAGCGGAACATAATGAGCAACATCTGCGATGCATACCCACAAACGATAACTGCCATCATGCTGTTTATCCACAAACACGGCATCGTCAAAATCGCGAGCAGTTTCACCATCAATGGTCACCAGCTGTAATTGGCGCAGATCGGTGCGTCCAGCCAGGTCACTTTCTGCAACCTGTACAGGAACGGTGGCGACGGCAGCCAGGGTTTCGGTTGAAAACACATCAGGAATTTTCTTGCTGCGCAGAACACTGACAACATCAGTCTGCGGATCACCGAAACGCCCCAAACGTTCAACTATCTTGCCCTGTGCGGCATGACCCTGCTGCGCATACTCTTCGATCAGCACCTCAACCAGATCGCCATCCTGACAATCATTCCCAGCATCAATCCGCACTGGCGGGCCTGCATAGCGATCCTGGGGAATCACCAAAGCACCCTGCTGACCGCTGGTTCGCAGGATCCCGACGATGTGGGACCGGGCACGATCCATTATCTCGACAATCACACCAAAAGACCGCCGGTCATGGGAGGATGTACGAACCTCAAGCTGAACCTTATCACCGTCCATAGCGGAGCCGACATACTGGGCCGGAATAAAAACATCGTCACGACCTGCAACACTGACAAAACCATACTCCCGCTCAGTACGCTTAAAAATCCCCTCAACAGTCCGGCGATCTCTGTTCAGGCAATACATTCCCCGCCGCTGTTCAAGGATGTGAGCTTTTGTCATCTGGCTGAGCTCACGCGTGAGGTGTTTGCGCTGCGCCCCACGTAAATCGAGCAGATCCGCCATTGCGCGGCGATCAAGTTGTTTGCCGTCCGCCAGGAGAGCAAGAATGCGCTCAGTAAAATCTTTCAAGTAAGTACTCCTTATTGACACTGACAATACCGGCAAAAAAAATCTGAATCCTGCAACTTCGGACATGATGACACAGACGCAAGTTAACAGAACTGAGCTCTGCTGTCATTCAGTGCGATGCGAAGCGCTGCCACAGAAGCCATTTCCCTTACAACACAAATAAGTTTGTCTATTCTTTCTCCTGTTTATCGGTTGTTTACCGTTATATCCAGTGATATTCTTAACATCGCTGCAGGAAGTAATTGACATTTTAAATATTACCCCTTATGTTTTGCTTCAGTGTTTTAGGAATTAATCCTAGAAAGGAGTCATCCATGACCGAAACCCAGGGAGCCGGATGTACCCGGCCAACCGCAGGTGGCGCTGTTTCTTCTGACGCAGCTGTCAGTAGTGAACCCGTAGCACCGCAAACCGCTAAAAAGGAGAAAAACATGATTCATGTAGGAGAAAAGGCACCGGATTTTGTTGCCCCGGCCTACCAACAGGGAAAGTTTATTGATCAGATCAAGCTTTCAGACTATGCCGGAAAGTGGGTATTGCTGTGTTTCTACCCCGGCGATTTCACCTTTGTCTGAGCGACCGAGATCTCGGCAGTTGCCGGGAAATACGAAGAATTTCAAAAGCTTGGCGCAGAGATACTCTCTGTCAGCATTGACAGCATGTTTACCCATAAAATCTGGGACGATCACGAACTAGCCAAGATGGTCGAGGGTGGCGTTCCCTTCCCGATGCTCTCTGATGCAGGTGGTGATATCGGCAAACTCTATGGAGTTTACAACGAAAATGCCAAGGTAGAAAACCGTGGCCGTTTCATCATCGACCCGGACGGCATCATCCAGGGCTATGAAGTTCTGACCCCACCGGTTGGCCGCAATGTCAACGAAACCCTGCGCCAGCTGCAAGCCTTTCAATTGGTTCGCAACAGCGGCGGCACTGAGGCCACCCCATCCGGCTGGCGTCCGGGCAAACCAACCCTCAAACCGGGCATCGATCTAGTCGGCAACGTCTGGAAAGAGTGGAAAATCAGCATGGCTGACGATTAATCTGTCAGCTGTTATTATACTTTGACACATCTGCAGCCCTGCCTTACCTTAAAAGGCAGGGCTGCTTTATTTTATCCGGAGACACGATGTTTACCTTATTGGTGCTGGCCATTCTCACTATTCATCTGCTGATGGCAGTCGAATTGATTTATCGTGCCCGCCACTTGATCAATCTTCACCAGATCACCCCCTTAGCGCCACAACAGCTTCCATCCCTGGCGATCATTGTTGCCGCACGCAATGAAGAAAAACAGATAAAAGTGGCGCTGACCTCTCTGCTTCACATTGAATACCCTGACATAGAAGTCATTGTCGTCAATGATCGATCCAACGATGGCACTAACGACATCCTCGTACAGTTGGCGGAAGATCACCCCCACCTGAAGGTGCTTACCATTGATCTACTGCCAGATGGGTGGCTTGGAAAAAATTATGCCCTATGGCAGGGCAGCCGTATAGCTACCAGCTCGTTGCTACTGTTCACCGATGCTGACATCATGATGGCCCCGGAGACACTACAAAAGGCGGTCAGCCTTTTAGAACTGCAGAAGGCTGATCATCTTGCTGTCAGCCCGGGTCTGAAAATGCCAGGTTTACTGCTGACCCTGCTTGCTGCCTGTTTTGGATTTTTTTTCGGACTCTATACTCGCCCGTGGAACGTTGCCGACCCGCGCAACCGTTGTCATATCGGAGTCGGCGCATTTAACCTGGTTCGTGCTTCCGTGTACCAGCAGGTTGATGGCCACCGCCGTATCCGTTTGCGCCCGGACGACGACTTGAAGCTTGGAAAAATCGTCAAAGACGCCGGCTATCGTCAGCAATTTGCCTACGGTCACGACCTCATTAGCGTACAGTGGTATGGCAGTGTCAGGGAGATGGTTGTGGGTCTGGAGAAAAATCTCTTTGCCGGGTCCGACTATCGGATTGGAGCAACCCTTGGTGGCATAGCACTAGGTTTGATCCTCTTCGTCTGGCCCTATGTGGCTCTATTATTCACCCACGGCCAGATCTGGCTACTATCACTGCTGAGCGTACTGACCTTAAGCGTACTGGTAGGGATCAGCGCCAGACGCTTTAACACGACCCGCTGGCAATTGGTCGGCTTTCCTTTTGCGGTCGTTCTGCTCTGTGCCATCTCATTGCGGACAATGACTCTAAACCTGCTGCAGGGTGGGATCTTTTGGCGCGGCACCTTTTACCACCTGGCTGAATTACGTAAAAATCGCGTTTAAATGTTAACCGAAAGCTGTCTATGAACGGCGAATTACTGCTGATTATTGTAGCTTTTTTCACCTCAACCCTGACGGCGGTTGTTGGTCTCGGCGGCGGCTTGTTGCTGCTCGCGCTAATGACCATGATTCTTCCGCCCATCGCGGTCATCCCGGTTCATGGCATGGTACAGCTATGCAGTAACCTGAGCCGCGCCTGGTTCGGCCGGAGCGAACTGGTCATCGGCCTCCTTGTTCCTTTCGTCATAGGGGTTATTCTCGGGGGCATCTGTGGATTGCCGGTGTTACAATCATTTCCGGCAACAGCTCTGCCGCTGCCTCTGGGGTTGTTTATTCTGCTATTGACCTGGCTCCCGCAGGGACCTGCAACCCTCAAGCTACCGGGCAAATTTTTTACCCTTGGACTGATTAACGGCTTTATTACCCTGTTTGTCGGTGCCACCGGTCCATTAAATATGCCGGTACTGCTGCGCCACGGCCTTAACAGCAGTCAAGCAGTCGCCACCATGGCGGCCCTGATGACCTTCGTACATCTGGTGAAAATTACCGTCTTTGGACTGCTGGGTTTTGCCTTTGCTTCTTACCTGCCCCTCACTGCCGGGATGATTATCTCTGTAACCGCCGGTTCCTGGTTCGGCACCAGAATACGGCGCCGCGCCTCAGGAGATTTTCTGCGTTGGTCGATTAAATTACTGCTGACAGTGCTGGCACTGCGGATGATCTGGATGGCACTTTAATTTGAAGACTCGTGAGTCCAGTAGAGTAGTGAGCAGATCAGCTGAGGATGACTGATGTGCTCTCTACTCTACTGTTTTCCGTGTATCACTGGTTTTTCGAGGTTAAAGCCTGGGTTAATTCGAAGTGGGGGATGAGCGGCGCAACGGTCGATCCCCGGTAATCACAACCTTCCCGCTCAACCACACCAGTCCCGGAACCAGCAGCCCCCAGACAAGGGCCAATACCGCAATCGACCAGGGCAATGACAAGCTGAACTCAGCAGCCCCAAGCCGCCCTCCGGCAATGTAAGCAGCCGGGCCACCTGTTACTCCCAGCAACGCGGCAAGCCACAAACGACTTTTTAACCAGGCCAGACTATGGTTAAACAAGGTCGCCAGCGCCATCCAGATAGATCCAAGCCATAAAGGGATCGGAAAATGATCATCAACGAAGATGAAAAAGCCGTTCAATCGCAGAGCGCCATCAACCACAATGCCGATGAGCAGTACCAGAACAAGCAACGCGAGATCAGTTTTCGGCAGGGGCGTGAGTAAAAAGTGACCGACAATCAAAGTCAGCGCCAGCCATACCAGACCATCTCCACCGATAATCGCAATAAACCAGACCAGCTGATAAATGGCGATATTTAATAGCGGGTTCATAACCGCGACAAGCTCGACAAGTGTCGCGGGCGGGTGGCCGTCAACTGAACGACGCTGATCGTTCTTTCCCGGAAACCGCCTTCACAATAACTGAAATAATAGCGCCACAAGCGTTTGAAGCGTTCATCATATCCATATTGTTCAATAGTTTTAAAGTTGGATAAAAACCGATCGTTCCAATCCTTCAGTGTCCGGGCGTAATCAATCCCGATATCTTCAATACCCCGAACTACCATGTCGGTTTTTTCACCAATCAGCGTTAACAAGTGCTGATTAGACAACAGACAGCCACCGGGGAAAATATATTTCTGGATAAAATCGACACTGCCCAGGTAGCGTTGATAGAGTTGATCCTGAATGGTGATCGCCTGCAGCAACATCATTCCTTCCGGCTTGAGCAAGGCTGTACATTTCTCGATGAACTGCGGTAAAAATCGGTGGCCGACAGCTTCAATCATTTCAATACTGACCAGTTTATCGTAGCTTCCGGTCAGATCTCGATAATCCTGCTTTAACAGGGTGATGCGATCCTCCAAACCGGCAGCAGCGACTCTGCGGCTGGCCTCTTCGTACTGGGCATCGGAAATTGTGGTGGTGGTAACATGGCAACCGTAATGGGTTGCAGCGTAAATAGCAAAGCCCCCCCAACCGCTGCCGATTTCAACAACCTGATCACCGGCCTGAAGATTCAGCGTTCGACAGATATGATCCAGCTTATACACGGACGCTTCTTCCAGAGTAGTGTCCGCTGATGGGTAAATTGCAGCTGAGTACATCATGGTCGGATCGAGGAAAGACTGGTACATCTCGTTACCTAGATCATAGTGGGCAAGAATGTTTTTTTTCGAACCGGTTCGACTGTTTCTGCGCAACAGATGACTGACGCGCTGCCAGGGGCGAGACAACCATGACCAGCGGGCTTCCAATCGATCAAGCAGCACACTGTTACGTGCGACAATCCGCACCAGACTGGTCAGACAATCGGCATCCCAGTCGCCGTCAATATAAGACTCTCCCGCCCCAATGGAACCACCAAACAGCGCTTTGCGATAAAATGCCGGTCGATGGACCCGGATCTGGGCGTGAAAACCTTCATCACGACCATAGGTTACCGCCAGTTCCCCTTCGATCACGGTGATCTGGCCATGCTGAAGATGCTGTAGCAAGCGCAGCAACAGGGAACGTGACCAGGACTCCACCCTGGAGGCGGCGGTTGTGTTTTCCATCATTGCGCGGGAATTTGTCGTCGTCGAAATCATGACAACTCCTTTCGATAAGGAACGTAAGGAACTTTTTTCAAATACAGCCTCAAGGCCTGCCAATAGATGCCCGCCAGAACCGACAGGGTCATCACCGGCTTGCGGAGCAAGCGACGACGTACAGACGACAGGGTCAGGGGCCGGTGCTCAAGATTGATCAGCGCCCTGAACAGATGACCACGCTCATCTTCAACATCGATGACAATCCGCGCTCGCTCATCAGGGGGTTCAATCTGCCAACGGTAATGCTGATTGATCGGATTAAAGGGAGATACATGAAATTGCTTGGGGTTATCGCGCTGACTCAGACCCGGCTCCAGCAGATGGGCGTAATGATGACGCTGGTTCCACGGGGTATTGGCGACTTCAGCAAGCATGTGAGTACAGGTGCCATCAAGGTCATAACCGAAGTAAAAATTCACCGGGCTGAAATACAGTCCCAGGGTACGCAGGTTAAGCAGCGCACAGACAGTTCCTTCTACCGGCACACCGGTCAACTCAAGCAAACGACGTTTAACCGACAGATGCAGCGGCTCGCTTTTGGGCCCCAGATAATCGGAACGCAAAAAACGGCTCATGGCAAAGCGCTTTACCGAAAACCAACACCCGAGATCAGGTAGTTCATCAACATGTTCGAGGTCGAGAAACCACATAAAAAATGGATAGGAGAAACTGTGATTGTGCGGGATAAAGCGCTGATGGACGACACGACCTACATACAGTGCCGAATTCATGGCGTCACCCCCAGAGTCGTACAAACCCGCAGGGCACTCTGAACACCATCCTCATGAAAACCGTTCTGCCACCAGGCGCCACAATAGTGGATTCGGTCGGTTCCTGAGATCCTGGACCACTGTTGTTGAGCACTGATCGATTCCAGATCAAAGATCGGATGATCATACTGGTAGCGACCGATGATCGACTCCTCCGGAATCTCTTCGTTCAGGGTGACCAGGTAGTCATATTGTTTATCAAGACACTGGAGCCGATTCATATAATAGGTCACCGTCGAACGACCCTGCCCAGGTTGACGCAAATGATAATTCCAGCTCGCCCAGGCACGCGGATTGTTTGGCATCCGACGTTTATCGGTATGCAGAATCACATCATTGGCGGTAAAACGGAAAGCTCCCAGAATCCGGTGCTCATCCGCTGTCGGCTCAACGAGCATCCGCAGCGCCTGATCGCCATGACAGGCCAGCACAACTTCATCAAAATCATGCTCCTGATCTGACGCCACCACCTTCATCATATCGGACTGACGTCTGATCGACTCAACCTTCGCTCCAAAACGAATACTGTCTTTAAAAGGAGCGATCAAGGGTTCGATATAACTGCTCGACCCTCCTTTGATGCTGTACCACTGAGGTCGATCCATCAGATTGAGCAAACCATGATTTTCAAAAAAACGCACAAAAAACAGTAGCGGAAATTCGCGCGTCTGCTCTAGGTCCGTCGACCAGATTGCGGAGATCATCGGCAATAGATAGTTATCGGTAAACAAGGCACCATAACGTTGGCGGTCGAGAAAAGTCCCCAGTGTTGCGCCTGCCGGCGACTCAATGGCTGCCTGCCGGACTTGACGATTAAAGCGGACGATATCCGCCAGCATGCGCCAGAACCTGCTGTTGATCAGATTACGGCGCTGAGCAAACAAACTGCTGAGATTGTTACCGTTGTACTCCAGTCCAATGGCTGGATTGGTAACGGAAAAGCTCATTTCAGTTGGCTGATAGTCAACGCCCAGCTCCGTCATCAAGCGGATGAAACCCGGATAGGTACGGTCATTAAATACAATAAAACCGGTGTCGATAGCACTCTGTTCCCCCTGCCAGTCAATCTGGACGGTATGGGTGTGGCCGCCGAGGCGATCGTCCGCTTCGAACAAGGTCACCCGGTGCTTGCGGCTTAAATAATAGGCTGCGGTTAAACCGGCAATACCGGAGCCGATAATGGCAACAGATTTCATGATTTTGCCATCTTTCGGGCAAGGGGTAGCCACACCGAGCGTGGCAGCAGTGACAATAACTTCATTGTTGCGGTAAAGCGTCTAGGGAAATGAATCTCCATTTTCCCTGCGGCGATACCCTTGCGGATGGCACGACTGGCCTGCTCCACCGTTACCAGACAGGGCATGGGAAAATCGTTGCGATCGGTCAGGGGAGTTTTAACGAAACCGGGGGCAACGTGGCTGACCCGAACTCCTTCAGCCGCCAGACCAATACGCAGGGTATCAAGCATATAGGCAACTGCCGCCTTGGAAGCGCCATAAGCTTCAGCCCGCGGGAGAGGCAGATAGGCAGCGGAGGAACCAATCCCGACCAGATGAGGATTATTGCCTTTGCGCAATGCCGGCAGTACCCCTTCGATGGAATGGGCCAGCGACTCGACGTTAGCGCGCATCACCCGTGCTACCAGGGCACTGTCGAAAGCAGGCAGATCGATGTATTCACAGTTACCAGCTGACAGAATCGCCAGGTCAAGCTTCTCGATCCCGGCAAACCAGGCCAGAGACTCCTCACGGTCTTCCAGGTCAAGCTGGCCGGTATGAAGTCCTTGCTGCGCCAACTCGGCCAACGCATCTGCCGAACGCCCCAGGGCCCACACGCTATGCCCCGCAGCATGATAATCAAGGGCCAATTGCCTGCCGATACCCGAAGTTGCTCCGGTAACCAGGATGTTCATGTCGCAAACCTCCTTTTAACTGCCCGCACCAGCGGGCCGAGCAGGGGCAACTGCTCGTAAAGCAATAAGCCCAGATCAAAATAATCGCGGTGGTCATCAACCCGGCCATCAGCAGCAAAATGCAGACAACTGATACCGGGCAGTTCGATCTCGGCACCGCGGTTCAACCGTGGATGGCGCAGACACATCACCCATTCAACGAACACCTGATCGCCAACGGCATGTGGTTCAGCAAAATCAAAGCTGATATGTTCAACATTGGTGTACAATTCAGCAAAATAGTCACGCAGGGCCGTAAGCCCTGTCAGACGGTGGGCCGGATCGCTGAAGCGCACATCAGGACTGTAGATCTCGTCAAGCAGGTCGAGATTGTCGCGGTTCAATCGCTGGTAGGTACTTAAGAAACGATCCAATGCCATCATTATATCCCTCATCCGTCAGTCAGTGAAGCCAGCAACCGGTTACGTAATCCCGCATCCAACGGTTGCTCTGCATCCAGCCAGATCCCAGCATAAAGAATAGCAAATTCAGGAGAAATAACACTGACCAGCACTTCATCATTGAGAATCAGCTGGGTCGACTGTCGGTCAGCATCGTAGCAGAGACGATAGCGATCCCCCTTGGCAACATCACGATAGGCCTGATGGAGCTGGTCAATCAACGGCCGATAGTGATTGAGCTGCTCTAGCGTATATTGCCGTGACAGAATCTCTTCAGCGGCGGTGATAAAGTTCTCCGCGGTCAACGCCACCTTATAGGTCAGACGCAGACAAAAAGGACGCTGCGCCTGCAGCACATCGGACAATACCGCATCTGCCGGTGCCAACAGTTCAGCATCATAGACACGAATAAAGCCCATGTAACGAACATTGCCCTCGCCGCGAACAGCCAGTCCCTCAGTTGGATCGGCGTGGACGTGAGCTAATGATACCAGCAGCAACATCGACAACAACAGCAAGGTTTTATTGATTTTTCGCAGCATCTTCGGCTCCTGTACTCGCAACCGGTTGAAAAGCAATGGTGACCTGAGCCAGTTCAAAACCGAACTTTGTCATGGACGCACGGTTCAGCAAAACACCATCCGGCTGCAAAAACATCCAGTCATCAAAACGCACCTTCCAGGTCGAACCACGAGCATCAAGGTTCAGGACATAATTCCAGTTGAGTGCGTTACCATAAACAGCCCCCTCGGCCATCCCCACAACATCCGCTGCCCATCCGCGAAATTCATGGGGGCCCGTTTTTTCGATCGTCCAGATGCGCTCACTGTGTTCGCCATCACTCCAGGCAAACTGCTCATCCAGTACCAGCTCACCAGCAGCATTAAGTGAACCGGTAATATCAACCACAAACTGACGCAGCAACTCCCCTTTGCGATCCTGAACGATACCCCAGCCACGGGTATGCCCAATAAAGTAGCTAAAAAGGTCAAACGCTGGTTGTTGCTCGGCATAACGTCTGACATCGACAGTTGAACAACCGACACCCAGAAACAACAACGTCAGAACGACGGTAATGAATGTGAATCTATTATTTTTCATGGGTCATCTCCACTTAATTGAGACAATCAATCACCATATGATGACTTTTTTTGTAATATATCTGGCGTTTTTGTTTTTGTCTAGGACAAAATCCCATATTATTGTTTTTTCGTCATTTATTGCCTTCAAACATTTCCGCTGTGGGCGCGAAATCCCGATATTTTCACACCAGGGCACGACCTGATAAAAGGTTGCCCACAGGAGGTGAGTCGCTGATCAGTACGATTTTAGAGCAATAACAGAATCCTGCTTTGTCACTTCAGCTCTATCCTTGCACAGGATTAGGGATCCTGTGGCAAATGGAAGAATCGCGCCCCTGGCATGGGATTTCCGACCCTGCCCTGAACAGGCATCCTGCCTTTTCCTAGGGGGGAATCTTCTGCGGAAGATTAATGCACATCAGGGTTATTTTTAGCTGGCACTGACACTCAGAATCGTATAAGATTGGAAAATTCTATTTAAAAGAAACTATTGCCAATCTCCAACCCCTTAACAGGACAACAAGCATGTCAAACCCGGTTGACCCCCATTTGCAACAGTTGCGTCTGGAGGCAGAAAAACGCCTGCACGAACTCAAAGGCACCAAATCCGGCGAAAGGCAAGGGGTTGAGATTCTCCATGAACTTCGCGTTTACCAAGCCGAGCTCGAACTGCAGAATCAACAACTGCGAGAAACACAACAAAACCTGCATCAGACTCTGGAGCGGCTTAATGCCCTCTACCACCGCTCCCCCATCGGCTTTGTCACCCTCGATGCGTTTGGGCAAATTCAGGACCTCAACAACTCCTTCGCCAATATGCTGGGGCACCCGGCAGATAACCTACGCCACAAATATCTGGCGAGTTATTGCAATGCTGATACTGCCGAGGTTCTACGCCAGCGTCTGCACGCATTTTTCAAAAAGCCACAGGGCAAAATTCTCGATCTGGGCCTGATAAACAAAGACGGCGCAACCCTGCTGGTCGAGGTTCAAGGACAGAAACTCCCTGGCGAGGAATCCCTTGCCTGCAATGTTATTGATCGTACCCAGCGCAAGCTGGCTGAAGAGGCGCGCAAAGATAGTGAAGCGCAGCTACGAGCGGTTACAGCCACGGCACGCAATGCCATTCTGATGGTCAACTCCAGCGGACTGATTACTTACAGTAACCCGGCTTGCGAAAGGGTTCTGGGCTACTCACCAGGTGAACTTCTCGGTCAGAACCTGCATGAGCTGCTGGCTCCTGAGCATTATCTTCCCGATTACCGGCGCAACTTTGAACAATTCCGGCGCGATGGCAAGGGCAATGTTATCAACAAAACCGTCGAACTGACCGCCCGTCACAAGAGTGGAAAGATACTTGATATCGAGCTCTCCCTGTCTGCCGTCGCCATTAAGGGAGAGTGGCATGGTGTCGGCATTATTCGCGACATCTCGCACATCAAAATAAATCAGCAGGCGTTAGCCACGCGCTCCGCGGAACTTGAGAAACGTACTGAAGAGCTGGAGATCTTCAATTATACCGTATCGCATGACTTAAAAAGTCCCCTGGTCACAGTCAAAACATTCCTTGGCTTTCTTGAACAGGATATGCATACCGGCAATACGGAGTCTATAGAACAGGACCTTCATCATATCCACACCGCCACTGACCGCATGGCCCTGCTCCTCGACGATCTGCTGAAACTGTCACGTACAAGCTGGGTTGACAACCAGACAGAACAAATATCCCTGAAGGGCTTGCTGGAACAAACCCTGATGCTGGTCCAGGGGCAAATTGAGGAAACCGGTGCGCGGATCACCCTGCCCGACACCGATCTGCTCCTCCATGCTGACCCATCGCGGCTGCTGGAAATCTGGCAGAACCTGATTGACAACGCCCTGACCTACGGAATCAGCAAAGAAAACCCCCGCATTGTCATCGGATTCGAGTCTGATCCGGAGCTCGTTTTTTACGTCCGCGACTTTGGCCCTGGTATCGCCGAGGAATTTCACGAAAAGATTTTTGGTCTGTTTGAAAAACTTGACCGTGACAGCAAAGGCACCGGGATTGGCCTTGCTCTGGTAAAACGCATCGTCGAAAAACATGGGGGAGCGATCTGGGTTGAAGCTGGAGGAAACGGACAAGGCTGCTGTTTTAAGTTCACCCTGCCAACAACTCTTCATGTACCTGCAAGACAATAAATAACCGTCTGCATCACAGGAGACACCCTGCTCGAGACCGGAACGACAGAAGACGACTGCCACCACCGCCACCTGGCGGTCGGGAGTGCTGATCAAAGACGATACGGCGACATGACAAAAGGGGCAGAAGGGGAAAGCACTACCTTGCACCCCCCCCCGGGCAGCGGAAGATCAATACTCGTCAGCTTACGGAATAATTCGAGGTCGAGCTTTTCGTTCATGCAGATGGATCATCCACGTTCATTATTGTCAAGCCGCCTTATTCACGCTAGACTTGCCCTACTTTTCCTACCGTCATCTCAGTGGCTGAAGCAGGCAAGAAAAGACGACTCGCTATCGGTTTCCGCAACGTCTGATTAATGACTTTAGCGACCTCGACATGTGAGGGCTCAATGCCAACGCAACTTTTAACAGGAGTAAGGCTGATGAAGAAAAAACTCATTCTATATGTCGTATGCGCGACGGCGGCTTTGCTCTTGGTCAACCCGGCAAGTACTTTAGCTTGTACGGGTATCTCTTTAACGAGCCAAGATGGTGGGGTTATTGTCGCTCGAACCGTTGAATGGGCACTAGGCGATGCAAAGCACAACCAGATGGTGATCTTTCCGCGTGGAAAGGTCTTTCGGGCACAGACACCTGATGGCCTAAATGGCATGACCTGGAAAGGGAAGTTTGGGCTTGTTTCGGTTAGCGGATACGATCAGCCGCATGGCCCGGACGCGATGAATGAGAAAGGGTTATATGTCGGTGTCTATTATTTTCCAGGTTTTGCCGAATATGCCGCGTATGATAAAAAACAGGCCGATCATTCGGTAAGTGTTGGCGACTTCATGCAATGGATGCTTTCGTCGTTTACAACGGTCGATGAGGTGAAAAACAATCTGGATAAAGTAACGGTTGTGGATGTGAGAGACCCCCGATTTGGCGGTGCGCCGTTACCATTCCATTGGAAGATCGCCGATGCGAGCGGCGCCAGTATTGTTGTCGAAATAGTCAATGGCGGAGACGTTAAGATCTACGACACCTTTAAGGGGGTAATTGCCAACTCGCCAACCTATGACTGGCATCTTACCAACCTGCGAAACTATCTCAATTTAAGCCCACAGCCTGCCGCCCCCTTAACTATAGATGGTCAATTAGTGACCCCTTTTGGCAGTGGTTCAGGGTTCGTTGGGCTTCCTGGTGATTTCACGCCGCCATCGCGATTTGTTCGAGCCGCAGCGCTTGTCGCGACCGTGCGCCCTTTACCCACATCTTTAGATGCTGTTTTTGAAGCCTTTAGGGTTTTAGATAGCTTCAATGTTCCAGTCGGTGCGACGGCAACATCAGATAAAATTGCATCAGATATCGAGAGTGCGACTCAAATTACAACCGCTGCGGATCTAAAAAATAAGCGGTATTACTTCCATACCATGAGCAATCGCGAGGTTCGCATGATTGATCTTTCGAAGATTGACTTTACAACGGTCAAGGAACAAATGATTGATGTTGATGGTGGCAAGAAACATACTGTACGTGAGATATCTATCACTGAATTCAATGCCGTTGAGTAACGAATCAAAATGGATAACGCGATGGACAAGCCGCAACCTTATCCTGCGATGGTTACCCTGCAGTTTCAGCATTCGCAGGTGATGTTGGTACAAATCGTTAAAGTGGGATTGTTCAGATGAATCCGGCAGAGGTAAGGACATGTTGACTCAGAGGTACCGTATTGGATTCAGACTGATGACACTTGTTATCGTGGCTTTGCTGCTTCAGGGTTGCGCCCTTTATCGGATTCAGAACAATCCGGTAGAGGGAATGACCGACCCTTTACAGGGTTACCGTTTGATGCATCCCCAAAGGGATTATGGTGATGTGCTGCTGCTGCTGTCTTTTTCCGGAGGGGGCACCAGGGCTGCCGCTTTCTCCTATGGAGCGCTAAAAACCCTGCGCGACACCAGTATCGGAGAAGGAGCCGACAAGTGGCGCTTGCTGGATGAAGTTGATCTTATTTCCTCTGTTTCCGGAGGCAGTTTCACGGCAGCCTACTACGGACTTCACGGCGACGGAATTTTTCACGATTATGAAAACCGCTTTCTTAAACAAAGTATTCAAGGCGCGCTGATTCGCAAACTTTTCAATCCGGTGATCTGGACACGTACGTTGTTTACCGGCTTTGATCGCACAGAAATGGCGGTGGAATATTATGACACGTACATTTTCGGCGGTGCTACCTTTGCCGATATTTTTCATCATGATCGACCTTATATAGAAATCAATGCCACGGATTTAAGTAGCGGCCAGCGCTTCTCCTTTACCCAGCGCTATTTTGATCTGATCTGCTCCGACCTCCAGAATTTTCCATTGGCACGGGCAGTGACGGCATCTTCTGCGGTTCCAATTGTTTTCCCAACGGTTGTTCTGAAAAACTACAGTTCCGGTTGTGATCCAACGGATACCCCGACCTGGAAAATGCTGGATGAGGCTCCTACCGCTAGTCCGGCAGCCCTTGCCTTGACCCGGAATTTGCGCACCTATCGGGACGAGGGGTCGCGATCGTATATCCACCTGGTGGACGGGGGCATTTCCGACAACCTCGGATTGCGCGCCATCACCGATCATTTTGCTCTGGTAGGCCTCGACACGCAGGATGAGGATCCTTTTTCACAATTTGAAACTGTCGCCATTTTATTGATTAATGCTGAAACCAAACCCAAAAGGGGGATCGATGACCGGTTGAGCAAGCCCGGTGTCAGAAAAACCCTGGATGCGGTCAGCAGTGCCCAGATCGCGCTGTACAATCAGGAGACCCTTGCTACTTTGCACCGGTATATCGAAAAGATTAATGAGCGCAACGAAAGGGTGACGGGAGGTAAAAAAGTCTATTTTATCGAAATCAATTTTCAGGAGATTGCCTCACCCAGATTGCGTGATCGTTTCAACGCGTTGCCTACCTCCCTGGCCCTCAATGCTGGAGAAATTGATGAGCTTGTGGTCACAGCGAATCGACTTTTACGGCAGGAACCTGAATTTCAGGAATTGGTGGAACACTTGAGCAAAAAGAGATGAGAAAACAGCATCTGAAATGCCGATGCCAGGAACCATTGATAAACTACTATTGTTTCGGTGAACAAACAGTTAATATGTATATCTTGTTGATTTTACAGCCATAAGTCCTTACCAATCAACAACAAGGGCTAAAATGGCAACCGTACTTCACCCTCCGCAACAAAGGGCCAAGCCAATGAAACCAGAAAGTGATCCTGGGAAGAATACAGCCGCTGAGTTGCCTGGCAGTGCAATATCCGACATAGCACAGAAGCCGTCCGTCAACGCCGTTGAAGAGCCATCTGAGTCCAGTAAACCCGCTGACGGTTTTCCCATCGTCGGCATTGGCGCTTCAGCCGGCGGTCTGGAGGCGATTGAGGCATTCTTCGAGGCAATGCCGGTGGATAGCGGAATCGCGTTTGTCGTTGTGCAACATCTGTCGCCCGACTACAAAAGCCTGATGGTCGAACTACTCTCGCGCAAGACCGATATCCCCGTTCAGCGTGCTGAAGATGGTATGCAGGTAGAAGCGAACAACGTCTATCTGATCCCTCCCAAAAAGACCCTGACAATTTTTCACCGACAGCTGTTGCTTGAGGACAAAAAACCGCGCGAAAGCAACAGTCTGCCCGTCGATATTTTTCTGCGTTCCCTGGCCGAAGATCAGGGTGAACACGCGGTCGCTGTCATCCTCTCGGGAACCGGCAGCGACGGAACGCGCGGTGTCCGCGCGGTGAAGGAAAACGGCGGATTGGTGTTGATTCAGGACGAAGACAGC
>JAGYPB010000100.1 GCA_018399135.1 Deltaproteobacteria bacterium
GTATAAAAAGTATAGGGAACAGGGAGCATTTGCCGTCCGGCATGTCATTCCGTCTGGGCGCGTACGAGCTTCCTGTTTCTGTCTGAAGAGGGGCTGTAGTAGAGTCGGTTACAACGCCGGCCTGTCACGCCGGAGGTCGCGGGTTCAAGTCCCGTCAGCCCCGCCATTTGATCAATAAAAAAGGCTTCCGTTTACTAACGGAAGCCTTTTTTATTGATATATTATCAGGAGTTTTTTAAGTGCGTCCGATGGCGTTGATGAGTTTTCGGCACACAGCCGTCGGATTTGATGCCGCCATCAGAGTGGATATGACAGCAATACCGTGCGCTCCGGTGGTCATGATCGCCGGGGTATTAGTGACAGAAATTCCACCCAGGGCAAATACTGGCAGGGACGATGAGCTACAGGAACCCTGAAGTTCGTCAAGTCCTTTGGGGGCACCGTAGCTGGCCTTGGAGGGGGTATAAAACACCGGGCCATAGGTAACAAAATCAGCCCCCTGTTCGGATGCCCTGGTGATTTCTTGCACTGAATGGGTGGACATACCAATCAGTTTATTGCTGCCCAACAAGGTTCGTGCAACAGCCGGGGACAGGGAGTTCCTTCTTAAATGTACGCCGTCGGCATCTACTGCCAAAGCGATATCAATGCGATCATTCATCAGGAGTAAGCAGCTGTGACGTTGGGTCATGTCACGAAGACGTTGTGCCATTTCGTAAAGTTGCTGGGCAGGTAAGTCTTTCTCTCGTAGTTGAATCATTCGCACTCCGGCCACCATCAATTCTTCCATTCTCAAAAAAAAATCTTGATCCGGGCGAACGAGTTTGCGGTCGGTAATCAGGTACAGTGAGGGCAGGGGGGGCTTATTCATATCTGCTCTAATTCTGTTCTGTTGGAGATAAAAAAGCCGAGTCCCAGTCTTTCCAGACCGGGTCATATCCCGCTTTCTTGAGAAGTTGTTCAATTTCAGCCGGGCTGCGTTCATCGCTGATGCTGAACTGTCCCCCTTCATCTGAATGATTGCCGTAACCACCGGGGGCGGTACAGGAACCGGCACTCATCTGGGTGATTCCCAACGGCAGGAGATTGTCGCGTAAGGCTGCGTTTTCCCGGGTCGAAAGAACCAGTCCGGCATCGGGTAACAACAGGCGCAAGGCACAGATGAACTGGGTTAATTGACGATCCGGGACAAAATATTCGGGTGTAAATCCACCCGTAGCCGGGCGCAGGCGAGGAAAGGATAGGGTGACCAGGGTTTTCCAGAAGCGCCGCATTAAATAACGGGCATGCAGGCCGGAGTAGAACAAATCACTCAGGCTGTTGCCAAGGCCCAGCAGGGAGCCAATACCAATGCGTCGCATGCCCGCTTCGCCGGCACGTTCGGGGGCAAGCAAGCGATATTCATAGTCACTTTTGGGGCCATAGGGGTGCAGGTCGCGGTAGCGATCCCGATCATAGGTTTCCTGATAGAGGGTCAGACCATCGACGCCGGCGCTGACCATTCGCTCATAGTCATCAGTCGACATGGGGAAAACCTCTATTGAAATTGAACCACAGTACGGCTTGATGATCTTTACCGCCGCTTCAATGTAGTCGACATTCGCCACTTGTGGTGCTTCGCCGGTCAGCAGCAACAGGTGCCGAAACCCGTGATCGTGGAGATAACGGGCTTCGCGTTCAACCTCATCAAGGGTCAAGGTTTTGCGCAATAGATCGTTTTCAGCATTGAAACCACAATAGCGACAGCCGTTCAGGCACTCATTGGAAAGGTAAAGGGGGGCATAGAGCAGAATTGTCCGACCAAACCGCTGACGGGTGATCTGCTGAGCTTTGTGCGCCATCCTCTCGAGTTGTTCTGAATTGATGGCAGGATTCAGCAGACAGGCAAAGTCTTCAATGCTGATCCCTTGTTGCCCGAGGATGTGATCAATCTGCGCTGATGTTGAGGAGTTGATAGCATTCAACACTGCGGTTTGTGGATAGTTATTGATCTGTTCTAAAAAACTCACGATTCATTCCTTAAAAAACCGGTTAATGGACTGGATGCGCTGGCTTGCTGACGTTTTGGCCCCAGGCCGGCCAGATAAGCTTCACGTCCGGCCTCAACCCCCTTACAGAAAGCACGGGCCATAGCCGCAGGGTCAGGAGTGTCGGCCAGTGCCGTATTGACCAGCACCGCATCCGCACCCATTTCCATCGCTTCAGCAGCATGAGAAGGGGCCCCTAAACCCGCATCAACCACCACCGGTATCTGTGCTTGTTCAATGATAATAGCGATCAGATCGCGGGTTAAAAGACCGCGGTTGGTACCAATGGGCGCGCCCAGCGGCATGACCGTAGCAGCTCCAGCTTCTTCGAGACGTTTGGCAAGAACCGGATCTGCCGGCATGTAAGGCAATACGATGAATCCCTCCTTGACCAGGACTTCAGTTGCCTTAAGGGTTTCGATGGGGTCAGGTAACAGGTAATAAGGATCCGGGGTTACTTCAAGCTTGACCCAGGGCTCGCATCCAGCTGCTCTGGCGATGCGGGCCAGACGGATAGCTTCTTCAGCAGTGCGTGCGCCGCTGGTATTGGGAAGGAGCAGGTAACGCTTTGGGTCGATGTGGGATAGCAGGCTATCCTGCGGATTGTTGATATCAACCCGCCGCAGGGCCACAGTGACAATTTCGCAACCGGAATGTTCCATCGCATCAAGCATCGCCTGGTGAGAAGAAAACTTACCGGTGCCAACCATCAGACGTGAACGAAACGTGCGATTTGCGATCTGTAATAGATTCATAAAAATTAAAACCTCGCTAGGTGTATCAGGTAGTATGTAGTTAACATCAAGGCGCTGGTTCCCTACAGCTTGCGCCGGAACCATTTAATTCGTTTAATAAAGTAAGGAATCATCCGCCCCCGACAAATTGAATCAACTCAATTGTATCACCCTCGTTTAGATGAATTGCTCCATAACGTTCGGGTGAGATGATGTCGCCATTATGTTCTGTAACGACCTGTTCAGGATTGACGCCGACCATTTCAAGCAGCGCTGCAATATTGGTATGATCGGTCATCTGTTGTTCGTTGCCGTTAACTAAAATTCGCATGTTCAAATTATCCTTTTGCTGCCGGATCTTCTCCGAGAATCAGTCTTAAAACCGCATTGGCTTGATGATGAGCGGCAATTCCGACACGCGGCGCCATCAATCCGCAACCAGGCCCGGCAGATGTCATATTGTCGCCACAGAGATAAAAATGTTCATTAATTTTTTGTGTGCGAATTGTGTTGCCGGGTTCATAGCCGGCCATCCCCGAAGCAGCAACCAGATATTTTCCGGGAAATTCCCGCAAAAAAGTATTGGCGAGTATGGCCTTCTGATCTGCGGCATCAAAGGCCTCCACCAGGATATCAACGTCGGTAAAAAGCTCTTTCAGGTTCTTCGCAGTGATCTTACCGTAGAACACGTCGATTGAAACCAGCGGGTTGATGCGTTGCAGGTTGGTGCGTAGGGCATCAACTTTGGGAAGGCCAATCTGATCAATGAAATATTGCTGGCGGTTCAGATTGGATGGTTCAACTACATCAAAATCAGCAATCCTGATAAAACCGACACCCGTACGAGTGAGGGCAATGGCAATGGCTGAGCCAAGACCGCCGGCACCGGCGATGCCGATACGCGCATTTTTAACTCTGGCGTGGACACCGGGAGTGTGACGCGCCATCATCAACGCCTCAAGCTCTTGAGGGTCAGGGGGAACGCCGCGGCGGATCATGACAATACGATCCTGGTCTGCGAGGATCTGGTCGTTAAGGCAGGGGTAGCCATTAACAATCAGCAGATCGGCATCTGGACACTGTTGTTGTTTCAGTTCATGCAGAAAAGTGCCGGAAGCGGCCGTCAGGCTGCGTTCATTAAGGTAGATCTGTATCTGTTGAATAGTCATAAAAAAAGGCCACCATGTAAGGCGGCCGACGAAAAGTCTTCGTTTTAAAGCCGCTTCCCTACGCCGGTATCAGCCGGATCAGGTTCCAAGGGTCGTTCCGCCTGCGCGAAACTCTCAGTAACAAATGACTCCCCTAGCGTTTTCTATTGTTTGAAAGGTACCAGACCGGTTTTGATGAAGTCAACAGCAAAGGCCGGACATTTACCAGGTGCAACGTTTTAAACTCGTGGTTTTTTGCTGATGGTTCACGTATGATACGCTCGCTTTACGTTGAATCTGAAAATGCTGAATTTAAAAATGTAGAGATGACAGAAAAGAGCTATGTATGACGATTTCTGAACGCTACCGTGACATTGTCCAGTTACTGGAGCAGCAAGCTGACGATTTCTACACCATGTTGCCGGAAGAAGCGACCAAGCCTCTGCACTTTGTTGATCGCGCTGTAGAGGAGTTGCAGGAATGGGTGGAAGCCGTTGGTGAAATTCCGCGGAACCAGCTTGAAACTAAATTGTCACCGATTCTGCTCAAAGCGCATGGTGATCTTGATCGCGCCAGGGTTCAACTCGAGCAGGCAGAGCAAGGTGCTGTTGCCGGCATGGTCTGGGAGTTGGAGCAGCTAATATATCGTCTACTTAATGATCTGTAGTCCTGCTGTAACTATTCAGCTGTAGTCCTTGCGCAGGATCGGGGATCCTGTGCTGAACAGATACGTCCTGCTTAAAGTTGTCGTTTTTTCAAGCGGTGATAAGCTGTCGTCAGCATGTCAACGGTTGTCTCCCAGTCAACACATTTATCGGTAATTGATACTCCATATTTCAGATCTCGTGGGTCGGCAGGCAGTGCCTGATTC
>JAGYPB010000101.1 GCA_018399135.1 Deltaproteobacteria bacterium
GGGCAATAATCTGAGTTTGAGTGCGCCAGGAGTTGGTCATGAAGGCAGCGTTGATCTGGTGTTGGATTTGTCGCAGGCAACAGGATTAAATCTTGAGTGGCTGCAACCGGACGGCAACAATCCCACCGCCAAAGCCACCTTCGGCATCTTCAAAGGCAACCCCCGCCTGATCTATATGCGTGAATCGGTGTGGTGATGAATTTAACCAAGAGCTCTGCGTTAAGATTATCCTGATTTCCAAATAAAAAAAGACCCCGCCGGATTTCATCCAGCGGGGTCATTGCATTAAAGCGTAAAACCTTTATCTGCTATTCACACAGATCGATCTTGATATCCCAGTTCTTGATGCGCATGGTGCCGTTCTGGGCCAGATTCTGCTGCATCTTGAAGGCGCGGTCGAACAGCTGTGGCTCGTGGCCGACACCTTTGGCCAGACACTCTCTCGTTGCCATTTCCAGATAATCATTGAGGATTGGCTTGTACTCGGGGTGCGCACATTTTTCGATGATGAGCTTGGCGCGCTCTTTGGGTGCCACGCCACGCAGGTCGGCCAGACCCTGCTCGGTCACCAGAACATCGAGGTCGTGCTCAGTGTGGTCAATGTGTGGCGCTTTGGGAACTACGCAGGTGATGCCCATGGGATCGGTCTTGCTTGGGCGTACCGACGGGCTGTGCATCATCTTGATGTAGCCGTTACGCAGGAAGTCACCGGAACCGCCAAGGCCGTTGATCATGCGGGTACCGCCGACCAGGGTGGAGTTGGCGTGGGCGTAGATATCAAATTCAACTGGAGTGTTCATGGCGATAACCCCAAGGCGGCGGATCGGCTCCGGAGCATTGGAGATCGACAAGGGACGCAGAACGATCTTGTCAAAATATTTTTCCCAGTTATCAAAAAAGCGTGGGAAACCGGGATTTTCCGACAGAGACAGAGAACAGGCAGATGCAAAGTTCAGGTTGCCACCGTCAAAGAAGTCGAGCATGGTGTCTTGCAAAACCTCGGTGTAAACCGACAGGTTGGAGAATGGACCTTTAGCCAGACCACCGACAACGGCGTTGGCGATGGAGCCGACACCGGACTGCAAGGGAAGCAGGTTTTCGGGTAAACGGCCCATTTTTACTTCGTGAGCGAAAAACTCCATGATATGACCGGCAATCGCTTCGGAAGTGTCATCCATGTCAGCGAAGGCACGGCCTTTGTCACGGCGCTTGGATTCAACAACGGCGACAATCCGGTCAGGGTCACAAGGAACATAGGGGGTGCCGATGCGGGTTTGTGCCTGGGTGATCAGGAAGGGTGCACGATTTGGTGGCTTCTGCTGCATGGCAATATCGTGTATCCCTTCAAAGGAGGGCTGCCCGGTGTTCACTTCGATGATGATTTTGTCACACAGATGCAGAGCTTCAGCAATAATACCGCAGGATGAGGTCAGGGCCAGACCACAGTCTTCAGTAATGGCGGAGACTTCAACAATACCGATGTCGTAACGACCGTTTTTGGTGTAAAAACCATAACCGGCATCCTGAGCAAAATGACCAAGGTGCTTGTCACCCATGCGGATGCGCCCTTCGTTGATGCCTTTGGCGATGTTTTTACCAGTCTGGTAGGGCCAGCGACGATCAATCATATCGAGGGTTGCCCAACGGTCTTCCGTTTCAGCACCGACTGATGCACCGATAAACAGATTGAACTTCCACTTACCCTGAAGATTATTGGCTTCGACATGGTCAGCCAGGGCGATTGGCACCGCCTTTGGATAGCCGGCGGGAGTAAATCCGGACCACATCAGGTTTTGACCTGGTGTGAAAAACTCGATGCATTCTTCTGGAGTCCTTACCTTGCTGAGCAGGGACTTGCGGCGTACGCGATCCTCAAGTGTTCCGAATTCGGACATTCTCTCTCCTCCTGTAACGGGATTCAGTGGTGCGACATGCACCAGTTAAAGCGCTGTTAAAACAGTGCTATGGTTATTCGATCGCAACTCAAATAGCTGTTTTAAAATGTTAAATTGAATTTGTAAATGTATTTTTCCAGGATTTTATGAAATCCACTTCCAGGCTCGAAAATAACAGCGTTTCTTATATACTGCTGATGTTCGGCAAGTCAAGGGAAAATCCGGTATTGAGGTGTTAAATTATCACTTCTGGTAAAAAACACCCGAACCGCTTGTGCGGCACCAGGCAATTCATGATTCAACCGAAATGTGGTCAGGTTTTGCTCTCCAGCAATTTGCCGGCTTTATCGAAATATGAACTGGCAGGAAACTCTTCCATCAACCGGGTAAGGATTTGCTGTGCTTCAGTTGTTTGCCCGGTAGCCAGATAGGCGCGACCAAGAAAGAAGAATGCCTCGTCACGATAATAGTAATCGGGAAACTGGGCCAGGATATTTTCCAGGCGTTGAATTGCCGGCTGGTATTGTTTGCGTTGGAAGTAAAATCTGCCGACATAGACTTCGTGATCAGCCAGTCTGGTTGTTGCGCGAAGTATCAATTGTTCGGCCTGGGTGGCATTGGGGTCGTTGGGATATTTTCGCAAAAACTCTTTAAATGTGTTCAGTGCGTTGCGGGTGTTAGTCTGGTCACGATCGCGAGAAAGGATTTGGCGGTAGTAGCTCTGGCCGAGGCGAAATAAAATAGTCGATGCACGAAAATCGTCAGGATAGCGGCGCAGGAATTCACTATAACTGGTTGCCGCTTCCGGATAGCGTTCGGATAGGTAGTAGGTCTCAGCGATCTTGAGTTCTGCGAGCATGCTCAACTCAGGGGTATAATAGGCGTCACGAACCTGTTCCCAGGCAGTGAGGGCGTCCTCCCACAGACCCCGTTCGAGCAGGCGTTCTGCCGATTGAAATAGTTTTTCAGCATCTTGCTCCGGTGTCGGACGGGAGCTGCTGCAGGCAGTGGTCAGAATAATGAGCAACAATATGAAAGAAAGTTTGATATAAGGTGACATGTGGCACAACTCCCAGGGTGAACAATAGCAACAATGGATGCAACCTACGGAATCCGGGACTTTTTGTCAATGATCTTGGTGGCTGATGTTGCAGGGTTTAAAGCGATCACAGTGCCTGGTTGACAGGGTTCGCCTACTTATCGATAATGACGCGACTTTTAATTGACCCCTGAATAAACTGGTTAGCTATGAAGCTGTTATATGTCGGACTTTTTGGTGGCCTTGGTTGTGTCTTGCGTTATTTGCTGACTCTATGGGTTCAGCAACTGGCCGGACGCAACTTCCCTTACGGAACCCTGTTCGTTAATGTGTCCGGATCGTTCCTGTTGGGCTTGTTGCTCACGATGGGGGTTCGCCAGTTTCCCGTTTCACCGGATTTGCGCCTGGGGCTATCGGTAGGCTTTCTAGGCGGCTTCACCACCTTTTCGACGTTCTCCTATCAAACCCTGATGTTACTGGAGGAGGGGAGTTATTGGTCAGTGGGGGTTAATGTGTTGCTCAATGTGACCTTGTGTCTTGCGGGGGCCTTTGCCGGCGTGCTTGTTGCCCGTCAGCTAGCCTGATATCTGGAGTTTGCTCTGACAATGAAACCGTTTGCCGGCACCAGTAATAATTTAAGTCGGATGATCCCCTGGAGTCATGACCTGCTCACTGAGGTTGTTTCCCCCGGTGACTTTGCTGTTGACCTGACCGCTGGGCGCGGCCAGGATACGCTGGCTTTGTGGCGGATGGTTGGCGAACAGGGACGGGTCGTTGCTTTCGATGTTCAACAGGATGCACTCAGGCAGACTCAACAAAGGTTGCAGGAGGCTGGCGCCGCGGTGCGAATGGTCGATCAGGATCAGCCGCCACTGACAGTTCAGCCCGGTGTTGATCTGCTCAATTGCTGCCATAGCCGCTATGCTGAGGTGATAGCGGGCACACCAACAGCAATTATCGCTAATCTGGGCTATCTGCCGGGCAGTGATCAGCAGCTGATCACTGAATCCGAAACGACTCTGGATGCGCTTCGTCAGGCCCTTGGTGGCTTAGCTGTTGGTGGAAGATTGGCGGTTGTGGTATATCCAGGACATGCTGGCGGCGCAGAAGAGGCAACTTCGGTTGACTGTTTTTTTTCTATCCTCGATAGCAGTAACTACAGTGTACTGCAGTTGCAGTTGCCTAATCGTACGCAAGCTCCCGGCTTGTATGTTGCCGAAAAAAGAACCGAAATCAGGAGGGGATGATGTTGATCCGTTTACTGTTACTGATCCTTATTGGCACCTTCAGTTTGACCGGTTGTGCTGCGACCAGGGCTGGGGCGCCTCAGACAGACGCCAGTACGGCAATTGCCCCGCATGCGATCGACTCAACCAGTCAAAGTGATAACGAGTTTTTAAACGCGGAGTCCAGCAAGGGCTTTGATACTGATTTTGATGCGGATTTTGACGATTGGGATGCCCCGGTCAGGCTGATTGCTGACCCCTTTGAGCCGATTAATCGTGGTGTTTACTGGATTAATGATAAACTCTATTTTTATCTGTTCAAACCTCTGGCTCGTGGCTATGGAGCAATTGTCCCCCGTCCGGCCCGGGTTTCGGTAAGTAATTTTTTCAGCAATGTGTCTACTCCGGTACGCGTTGCCAACGCCTTGTTGCAGC
>JAGYPB010000102.1 GCA_018399135.1 Deltaproteobacteria bacterium
GGGTAAAACCTTGTTGATTTTTCATGCTGTTGTGCTCCTTTACAAACATATTAGGTTAATTATTTAGTTCCTGTTACACCATATTCCATTTTCAAAACCACTTCACCCCCAGGGTGATACCCAACGATAGGGGTGGATTGTTTTCAGTTCCAGTCCGCTGACTTGCTTATGAACTGTTTCTCCTGACCGCCGTTCTAAGAACAGGGCTTCGAGCCGAAATTCCGCTCGCGCCGGGTTCTCCAGTTCTGATTCAAAATAGAGCCGGTTGCGCCCTAGATACATCAAAACGCCCCTGCTCTTATCGAAATACCAGCTGCCCTTCTTTAGCTCTACAGCTACGTGATCGATAACACCCCTATAGTTTTCAGGCGGTTCCACCAGCAGTTCCATCGGGTTGCCCCCGGCCCAGCCTTTCAGCTCGGCCATTCTACCACCGGCGTAGTGGGCGGCAATCTGCAAGCCGATGGCGCTGCGTATCGTACTTAAATCACGTTCCATGGTGGTGCGTTCAATATCCACCATCAATTTGTAATAATAATGCAGGGCAACCAGACCAACCACACTGATCACCAGAATGACCACTGCCAGTTCCAGCAGAGTCAGGCCACGTTGGTGCTTGTTGTGCATAATCGGCCCACAATTAGCAATCACTTATGTAATATCTCTCATCAAGAGGCGGGTGTCAAGCCTAACAATTAGATTTTATTATTTTTATGGGTTGCAAAAATTAAAAATTGTAATTATTCAGCTGCAGTCCTTCGCGCAGGGTCGGGGGTTCTGTGGCAAGGATTCCCGACCCGGTGCTGAGCAGATACAAAAAATTTACCTATTCAGCACCCAAAGCAGGTGCGTTTTCAGTTTTTTAGCCACCAAGGCTCCAAGAACACCAAGAAAACAAGGGCGATGTCTCTTATTCAGTTAATCAAAATCTTATTTTTGACTCTCTTGGTGCCCTTGGAGCCTTGGTGGCTGATGAATATTACCCGCACAACCTGGATCGTATCAAACCCAACCCCCTATCGCGAGATACTCGCCAGATTCCACATCGGCAAAAACACCCCAAGCGCCAGCACCAGAACCATGCCCCCAATAATCACGATCATGATCGGCTCGATGGCGCTGGAGAGGTTCTTCAGATCGTAATCGACCTCGCGCTCATAAAACTCAGCGACATCATCCAGCATGGTATCGACGGATCCGGACTCTTCACCAACAGCGAGCATCTGCAGCACCAGCGGAGTGAACATGCCGGTTTTAGTGGCACTGCGGGTCAGGGTTTCGCCACGCTCGATACCATTACGGATCATTTCAATCTTTTCACCAACGTAGGTATTATTAACCGCTCGCGCCGTCAAACCAAGCGCCTGTGACAAAGGAACACCGGCGGTGTAACTCATATTGAAACCGCGAGAAAAACGCGCCAGGGTGGCGCGCAGAATAATGCTGCCAACCAGCGGCATGCGCAATTTATATTTATCCCATAAGTAGCGCCCCTTAGTGGTTTTAAGGGTACGCCGAACAACAAAAAACAGAACCACGGCTGCCATCAGCAACACATGCCAGTAGCCTTGCATAAAGGCTGAGAGCCCCATCAGAATCTGCGTTGCCAGGGGGAGATTGGCCCCGGCAGAGGCAAAAACTTTTTCAAACGCCGGGATAACGAACAAACTGACGAAAATGACGGCAAACAGGATGGCAACAATGACAAATGTCGGATATCGCAATGCCGACTTGACCCGATTGATGGTTTCTTTTTCCCGCTCAAAATACACCGCTAACTGGATAAAGACCTGATCCAGCTTGCCGGTCACCTCACCTACTTGCACCATGTGACACAACAGCGCCGGGAACACCTGGGGATGGCGGCTATAGCATCCGGAAAGTTCCATCCCCGATTCAAGGTCATCAACGACCTGGTTAAGGGCGTTACCGAGGGACGGATTACGACTGGTCGCAACCAGACCTCGCAACGCCTTGATCAGCGGCACTCCCGCTTTGATCAGGGTGTACATCTGGCGACAGTAAAGATTGAGATCATCCAGAGTCACCTTGGCATCAAGGCGGAACTTGAGCAGCTTCTCCAGTGACAACGAAGCCCTGTCCGGGATTTCGTCGATGGCGATAGGGATCATCTGCTGTGCCTGAAACAGGGAAGCCAAGCCTTCTGCGGAAGAGGCTTCACTCTCCCCCTGTTGGGTATTGCCCTGTGCGTCCCTGATTTTATAGCGATACAGTGGCATCAGTGATCCTGTTCAGTCGGCTGTTGTTTGGTTGCCGGCGCTGCCGCAGAGGTATCAACACTGATCCGTTCTGCCAGGGGATTCTCCGCCACCTGACCGGCAATGCGCAGCACCTCTTCCATGGTGGTCACCCCTTCCAGCGCCAATTTCAGTGCGCTGTCACCAAGGCTGACAAAATCCGGCAATTGTCGAACCCTGGCAGCAAAAGCGGCACTGTCATTGCGCCGCAGAGCATCCGCCAGTTCAAAGTCAATTTCCAGCAGTTCGAAAATGCCGATCCGCCCTTTGTACCCTGTATTGTTACAGGACGGACACCCCTGCCCTTTTTTAAAGCTCAATGGGCCATCAGGGCGCTTGACCTGGCCACGATAACCCTTAAGCCAGGCCCGCTCTCCCGGATCAAGATGATCGACGGCAATACAACTGTCACAAATCCGCCGCACCAGACGCTGGGCCAATACCGAACGCAAAGAACTGGCCACCACATAGCCGGCGGCACCCATTTCAATCAGACGCAGGGCAGTGCTGACAGAATCGTTAGTGTGCAGGGTCGAGAGAACCAGGTGGCCGGTCATCGCTGCACGCAGGGCGATATCGGCGGTTTCCTTGTCGCGCATTTCACCGACCATGACGATATCGGGATCCTGGCGCAGGGCAGCGCGCAACACTTTAGCAAAATCAAGACCAATTTTAGGATGTACCTGCACCTGATTGATACGCGGCAAACGATACTCGACCGGATCTTCAACGGTAATGATTTTCTTTTCAAAGGTATTGAGCTGATTCAAGGCACCGTACAAGGTGGTAGTTTTACCACTACCCGTCGGGCCGGTAACCAGCACCAGACCATGGGGTTGACTGAGTTGAGCGCGGAAACGCTGAAGATGGTCTTCGTTCATACCGATATGATGGAGATCAAGCAGCCCCCCGGACTGATCAAGCAAGCGCATAACGACGGCTTCACCATACTGCAACGGCATGGTCGACAGACGGATATCAACACTATGCCCCTTAACCCGGACATTGAATCGACCATCCTGGGGCAGACGACGCTCTGAAATATCGAGACCACAGACCAGCTTCAAACGCGAAACCAGAGCGGTGCCGATGCGCTTCTCCTTCATCACCTGTTCATGCAGCACACCATCGATACGTTGCCGGATACGCAGCACCTTTTCATCCGGTTCGATATGGATATCGGAAGCACCGACCTGAACAGCATCCTCAAACAGAGACCGGAGCAAACGAACCACCGGCGCATCTTCAATATCAGCAGTAGTCAACAACTGCTCGAGATTAGTATCTCCCTGCGATAATTCTTCACCGAGCTCTTCTGCCAGCGAAACAATCTCCTGGGTGCGGCGATAAACGATATCGAGGATCCGCAGTAATTCTGATTCGTACACTACGGCCAGACGCAAGGGCTTTTTCAGGATACGGCTCAACTCGTCATAAGCATGCAGGTCGGTCGCATCGGCCAGACCTACCAGCAGTTGCGGCCCGTCCTGACTCAATACAATGGCACGGAAACGGCGAGCTGCAGTTTCCGGCAACAAGCGTACGGTTTCAGCATCGTAGCTGTAGTGTTTCAGATCAATAAAAGGCAGATTGAGCTGATTGGCAAGAAATTCGTGAAACTGCCGGGAACTGACCAGACCCATCTCGACGAGGGTATTTCCCAGTTTGGTTCCGGTTTTTTTCTGCTGGGTCAGGGCCACCATCAACTGCTCTTCGCTGATAACAGCGTGCTTCACCAGCAGGTCACCGATCCGGATTTTCTGCCGCACACCGGCGGGCTTGTCGTTAGACATTATCAACTCCTAAGGTTGCACTACAAATGCTGTAAACGCTCGCGCACATATTGCTCCAGAGCGGGTCGCAAACCCTTCACATCCAGGGCCGTACGATAAGCATCCCGCGCGCCTCCAGCCAACCCCTGCTGCTCAAGAGCAATAGCCAGTCCCAGCCACCATAGAGGTTCAGCTGAACGCTGCTCCAATAATTGAGCATAGATCTGCGCGGCCCGGGGATAGTCACCAAATTCCTGATAGATGGCAGCACGTAAGGCATGATAGTCGGGATCTGCCGCCACAGCAGGAACCGGTGGAAGCTCCAATTGGGTCAGGGCCTCCTGATGGCGCTGTTGATAGAGCAGGTAGTGAGCAGCAAGTTTGCGCAGTTCCGGTTGAGCCGGATGCAACTGCAAGCCTTCCTGAATCACCTGAAACGCGTGTTGTTCCTCTGCCTGTTGCTGTAATACT
>JAGYPB010000103.1 GCA_018399135.1 Deltaproteobacteria bacterium
ATTATAAAAAATAATCTCATCTTCGAGTTTAGTCTTTAAAGCGAGCATTTTAGCTTGCAGTCCGTTGTGATATGCATGTTCAATCGCATGCTGTTTTTCTGGCGGAGAACCTTTTGTGTAGCAAGAACTTGCCTCGTCCATCATATGTAGAAATGATGTTTGCAGTTCAAACTTTCCGGATGTAATTTTTTCTAAGTTTTTTATTCCAGACCTTGAGCCTCCCTTAAAATCGTCTGTTGTCAAACCATGCTGGTCAATAATACTAAGTGCTTCTCCAGCTATGTTTTTTGAACTATCTGAAAAATCTTTAATTATATAATTAAGCCTTTTTTTATAACTGGTTAAAAAATTGCGATCGTGCATTTTATCATTGGTTTCGGCCGCTTTGTGTTGGTATTTCTCCTTAAATACTTCTTTCCCAAGTTGTAAAATGTTGGGTCGCATATTCCAATTTTCAGCTTCTTCGATACGTTCTTCAGCGTATTGGGTTAACCATTTCAGTAATTGCTTATTTTCCTTATCAGACAAAGTAAAAAACAAATTATCAACTGCCTGTTCCAAGATTTCATCCGTATCCAGTTCAAGAAAATATCCCCCATGTATCCCTATATCTCTTGCAAAAGCACGAATTACCTGTTGGAAAAATTTGTCGATAGTACTGATGGAAAAAGAAGAGTAATCATGCAGGACAGTTATCAGAATTTGTTTTGCTTTCACCTTAATGCCTTCATCAGTAAGATGAAATGTTTGCATTAATTCTTTGTGATAAGCAGAGTCACCTCCATGAGCAAGAATATATAATTCTTTAACAATACGAGATTTCATCTCTTCAGTTGCTTTGTTTGTAAAAGTAACCGCCAAGATACGTCGGTGATGATTATTTGTATCAGCATCAAACAAAAGTCGAATGTAATCACGGGTCAACCGAAACGTCTTTCCCGAACCTGCAGATGCACGATAGATTTTAAGCATATAAAGCAATACAATAGTTTATCTTTTATGAGCAAAGAATTTTTTCATTAGTGAGCTACATTCATCCTCTAATATTCCTTTTGTAACTGCAAAGAGGACGAAGTCTCGGGCCACCTGACCATCAGCGAGTTCATGACACGCCGGTTGACGCCCGCCGTAAAAACCTGCGAGGCGGTCGGAGAGCGACTGGATGACCTGTCACGCCGGGTGGATCGGGCCTCGGAGATGATGCGCACACGGGTTGAACTGGCCATCCAGAGCCAGAACCAGCAACTGCTCAGTTCCATGGATCGGCGCTCCCGAATCCAGCTGATGATGCAGCATACCGTAGAGGGCTTTTCGGTCGTCGCCATCTCCTATTACCTGATCGGTTTATTGAAGCTGGTTCTGGACGGACTGCAGGATACCGGCGTTATTTCCAACACACCCCTGATCCTCGGCGTGGCCATTCCCGTGGTCATGGTGCTGGTCTTTCTCGGTATCCGGATGATTCATTTCCGGTTCATCCGCATGGCTCGGCGGCAATAGGCCGCCGGCCTCAGAAAAACTCCGGATCACCGGCGAATTGACGATAGAACTGCTGCGCGGTGCGGCCGTTGCGCACGCCCTTGCTGGTGGCAAACCGGACCGCGGCCAGATGCAGTTGCTGCCGATGCTTTACGTTCGGGAACAGCGCATCAATCGCCTGCAAATACACATCCTGAGGAAATGGATAGAACGACAACTGCAATCCGAACCGATCCGCCAGAGAGACTTGCTCTTCGATGGCTTCCGCCGGGTGCAGCTCGCCGTCCCGCACCTCACTGTTCAGATTGTCACTCATGAATTCCGGCATCAGGTGCCGTCGGTTTGAGGTGGCATACACCCGGACGTTCTCCGGCGGCAATTCTAGCGAGCCCTCGAGAACACTTTTCAGAGCTTTGTAGCCAGACTCGCCGACGTCGAACGACAGGTCATCACAGAAAATCACAAACCGGAACGGCAAGTCACAGACGTCATCCACAATCTCCGGCAGGTTAACCAGATCGTCCTTGTCGACCTCGATCATGCGCAAGCCATTTTGCTGGTAGCGATTAAGTAACGCTTTGATCAAGGACGACTTTCCGGTGCCACGGGCGCCCCACAACAAGGCGTTATTGGACGGTTCTCCAGCCAGAAACCGCTCGGTGTTGCGGGCCAAAGCCTGCTTTTGTGGGTCGATGCCGGTCAACTCATCCCAGCGGATCGGGTCGAGCCGGCGAATGGCCCGGAGCCCTGAACGATGCCGGCGCCACACTCCGGCCGGGGTGTTTTTCCAGTCAAAACTGGCGTCTGTCATTACTCTGCTCCTGCATTTACCGAACGACCCAGCTTACCCGGCATGTGTCCCGGATGTAGCCATATTTCATTGCCCGGAGTTGCGATCTGCAACTACACTAAGGCCTCAATCAACATGGAAGGTATAACTTGCAAACCCTCCGGACACAACCAGGCCAGAAACCCACCGATGCTGCCCGGTTTGCCAGGTTCGCTCTGCTTTTGTGTGCGATGTTACTGGTCGCCTTTTCTGCTCAGGCAGCCGACCCGGAAGACACAAACCGGGTCGTGACCATTGGTGTAGTTGCCGACAACGAACCCTACAGTTTCTTCGAGGGGCGCAACCCGGCCGGGTTTTCAATTGACGTGCTGCGAGAAGTAGCACGGCACAGTAACATCAACTTTGATTTTCGGGCCGGTAGCTGGCCCGACATCTATTCGGCCTTTCTGCGCGGCGATCTGGACGCCATTGATGGCATCTCCTGGCGGCCAGACCGGGCAGAAAACATCCTGTTTACCGATCCCTACCATTTCCGTGAAATTTACCTGATGCACGACAGTGCCCGGGACTTCCCTGCCATTCAGGATCTGAACGACATGGCCGGCTTGCGGATCGGCGTGGTCAAGGACATTTTCTACAGTACGGCGTTTCAGGATGCCGGCATTCCATTGACCACCTACGATTCTCTGCCCAGCCTGGTGAGGGCGCTGGCCTTCGGCTGGATTGACGTTGCCGTTGGCCCCCGACTCACCCTCGAGTACCTGGCGAACCAGGCCGGGTTTCGCTTCCTCGAATTCCTCGGCCCTGCACCTCTGGAACAATTCTCACGGGAAGATTTCCGCCTCGGTGTTCAAAAAGACAACCTGGAACTGTTTGGTAAGCTTCAGTTCGGGCTCAATGCCATCCCCCCTGAAAAACTGCGCAACCTGCTACAACGTTGGCAGGAGTTTGGTGGAGCAACCGTCAGCGCATCAGTCGATCTGCCACTTAGCACGCAACAAAAACAGTATCTGGCCAATCTGGGCCCCATCCGGGTCGGCTTTATGGACGATTATGCCCCGTTCAGCTTTACCGATGGTGGCCGCGCTCTTGGCCTGAGTGTCGACATCATGAACCGGTTGGTGGATATCGCCGGCCTGCAGGTCATTCCTGTACGCGGCCAGTGGGACGAATTGATCCCGATGTTGCAGAATGGCGATATCGACGTCATGGCGAACATGTCGTATCGGCCAGACCGGGAATCATTTGCGCGCTTTACTGAACCCTATCACCGGATCCCCAACGTCATTTTCACCCGTGACGAATCGCTGGAATATCAAAGCCTGGAAGATCTCCGTGATTATCAAGTGGCGCTGGGGGCAGGCATCTACTACGAAGACGCCCTCAGACGAATTCTCAACAGCGAGTCGCTCACCAGTTTCAGTTCGCAGCAATCCATGTTTCAAGCTCTCGCCGAGGGTGACGTTGATGCGGTGATCGGGGCAATACACTCCGGCAACTACTGGATTCGTCATTTGGGCATCAGCGGCACCCGCATTGCGGGCGAGTTCGAACTCGAGGGCTTCACCGGGGAGGATCTCCGTTTTGGTGTTCGACCGTCGTTGTCGCCCTTGACTGACATTCTGAACCAGGCGTTGGCGAGCATCACACCAACCGAACTCCAGGTGATAGAAACCCGTTGGCTGGGCGCCACTGATCAACGGGCAATCAGCCAAAATGGTCAGGTCCGCTGGACGGAAGCCGAACGACAATGGTTGGATAAACGAGACCGAGAGGTACGCATTTGCGTTGACCCCGACTGGATGCCTCTGGAGGGTGTACGGGATGGTCAGCACACGGGGCTTTCTGCCGACCTGCTCGATCTGTTCACCCAGCGAGGCAATCTGAGTTTTCGGCTGATCCCGGCGCAGACCTGGCCGCAAGCCGTTATTGCTGCGCGTGAACGCCGGTGCGACATGTTCCCCTTGGCTATGCGAACACCAGAACGCTCCGCCTACATGGATTTCACCTCACCCTACCTGGAAGTGCCCAATGTAGTGATCGGACGTATCGAGGCGCCATTTATCCAGCGCCTGAACGAACTCGACGACCAACCCGTCG
>JAGYPB010000104.1 GCA_018399135.1 Deltaproteobacteria bacterium
GGAGCTGCAGCTCTGGCAGGCTGCCGGCCTGGTTCCGCAAGGAGACTGGTACCTGGAGGCGGGACGCGGGATGGGAGAAGTCATCATCATGGCCAACGAACGCCAGGGCTATACCTTAAGCGATCGCGGCACCTATCTGGCATTTAAGGACAAAGCTGATCTCAAAATGGTATTTGCCGGAGATCAGGGCTTGTTTAACCCCTATGGGGTGATCATGGTGAATCCGGCCCGCCATCCCCATGTTAAACAGGATCTGGCCCGGAAATTTCTTGACTTTTTGACCTCGAAGGAAGGACAAAGTTTAATCAACGGCTTTCAGATCGCCGGCGAACAGCTCTTTTATACGCACTAAGAGGCATGCGTGAACTATTTGTCTGACTCCCTGCTGGCAGCTGTTGCATTAATACTCAGTTTTGACCGGGAGGTTCAGCTTGCTGTCTGGACCTCCCTTTATACTGCGTGTGTTGCTATTGTCATTGCCGCCGTGTTCGGAATTCCGTTCGGTTTATGGCTCGGATTGCGGCGGTTTCCCGGTTGCAGGATACTGATTACCCTGCTCAATACCTTAATGGCGCTGCCGACGGTGGTCATCGGCCTCGTCTTGTTCGGCCTGTTCAGTCGGCAGGGGCCGTTAGGCGAACTAGGGCTGCTGTTTACCCCCCTGGCGATGATTGCCGGGCAAACAGTGCTGGCCATACCCATTGTTGCCAACTACGTCCTCGCCTGTGTCAACGGGGCTGATCATCGCGTTATCGATACAGCCAGAACATTGGGGGCTACGCATTTACAGGCTTCGGTCCAGCTGATCAGAGAGATTCGCTTTGGCGTGATGGCGGCTCTGATCGCAGGATTTGGGCGGGTGATTGGCGAGGTCGGTGTGGCGATGATGCTGGGAGGCAATATCCGTGGCTCAACCCGCACCATGACCACTGCCATTGCCCTTGAGACCAGCAAAGGAGAATTTGTCTTTGGCCTGTCTTTAGGTCTTATTCTGCTCTGTGTGGCATTGATTGTTAACCTTTTTTTGAACATATTACAACAAAGGTGAGACAGTGGAACCGGTTGCCTCATTAAAGCAAATCCTCTTTTATCGCAGTAAATTTTGTTTGTCCGTGGAATATCTGGAGCTGTTCCCACGACGGGTTTATGCTTTGACCGGATCAAACGGCGCAGGCAAGAGCACCCTGTTGAGAATAATGGCCTTGCTGATTAATCCGCAACGCGGGAGCATTTGTTTTCCCGGTTCAACGACGAAAGATCTGGATCAATTGCGAAAAAAAGTCACCTATGTGGAGCAATCACCGTACCTGTTTCAGGGCACAGTCAGTGACAACCTGGCTTACGGGCTCAGACTGCGTGGGATCGCCCGCGAGGAGCGGGCTCGGCGAATTCATTTAACCCTGTCAATTGTCGGACTCGATGGCTTTGAACAGCGTAAAGCCAAGGAGCTTTCTTCCGGTGAAACCCAGAAGGTCGCTTTAGCGCGGGCCCTGGTGCTTAAACCCGATTTACTGTTGCTGGATGAGCCTACAGCAAATATCGACGGAAACAGCCAGCCCGCTTTTGAAGGTCTTCTGGCGCGATTGCCAAAATATGGGGTCACTGTCGTTTTTTCGACCCACGACCGGTTGCAGGTCCAGCGCGTTGGTGCGGAGTTTCTGTGCATCGAAAATGGCACCTTACAGGGTCAATTAACCGCAGCATGTCTGCAAATCTGATAACATGGAGCGATATTGATGGCTGAAAGCTTTGCCCACGCCGCCGGGTTAATTCTTGATAATATATCCGTCCTGCCGTTTGAGTCGGTGGCGTTATCCGAAGCATCTGGCCGGGTGTTGGCGCAAGATGTTTACGCGCCCGCCGATCTGCCCCGTTGGGATAACTCGGCAATGGATGGATTTGCTCTGAACGCGGCAGATTGTGCATCACCTAAAACCCTGGTGATTGATGGTTATCTGCCAGCCGGATGCAGCGCTGGCGGCGTGATGGTCAAGCCCGGCACGGCTGTACGGATTATGACGGGCGCACCAACCCCGGCGGGGTGTGCCGCCGTCATTCCCGTGGAAGAAACCGAAGAAAGCGATGGAAAGCTGATCATCACAGGAAAGGTTCGGCCGGGCAGTCATATCCGGGTTCGTGGCGAAGATATTCGCCAGGATGAACTGACCCTGGTTGCCGGAACAGTTCTGCGACCTCCGGAAATCAACGCTCTAGCGACTTTTGGCATGCCGTTGGTAAAGGTCTACCGTCGTCCCCGGGTTGCCATTTTATCCACCGGCGATGAACTGGTTGACCCCGGCGAACCCCTCGGTGCCGGGCAGATTGTTAACAGCAATGCCTATTCCCTTGCGGCAGCCGTACGCGACCTTGGTGGTATCCCCTGTTTGCTTGGCATCGCCCGTGATTCTCGCGAAAGTCTGATGGAAAAACTTGCCGACAGCAGGGAGGCCGACGTGCTGATCACCACGGCCGGTATTTCCATGGGTGATCTTGATTTGGTTGGTGATGTGCTCGAGGAGTTCGGGGTCAAGCGGCTGTTCTGGAAAATCAACATCAAGCCGGGCAGGCCGACGGCTTTTGGAATGAAACACGGGCAACCGGTGTTCTCGCTGCCAGGCAATCCGGTGTCGAGCATGGTCACGTTCGAAATGCTGGTGCGCCCCGCCTTGTTGAAAATGATGGGTCATCACCGGCTGTTTCGTCCACGGATCCAGGCTATTCTGAAAGAGCCTCATGTCAAGAAGAAGGGGCGTCTGGAATTTTTTCGCGTGCACGTGGTTGACGATGGTCGGCAGCTGCTTGCCGAAAGTTCCGGTGATCAGAATACCGCGATCCTTCGCACCTCGCTGCGCGCCAACGGCATCGCCGTACTACCTGAAGAACAGGGCTCTCTTAACTCCGGCGACAGCGTCGAGGTTGTCCTGCTTTCCGAGGTTGATCCGTCATGATCCGTCATTGGCAGCAGTATCCTGTGATGGGTGTCGGAGATCTTGATTATGACCACGCTTTCCAGATTCAGGGTCCCATGTTATGTCATCACTGAAAGACTTGCCTGACAACAGTGTGCGACGGCTGACCAAAGTCGTTGTCAGAACGGTTCACCTGATCGGCATGGCAGGCATGTTTGGTGCCGCCATGTATGGTGCTGCGGAACCGACTTACTTTTATCTGACCATGATTTCGGGTGTTGTTCTGGTAGGAATGGAAGCCTATTCCGGTTGGATCTGGTTTGTTCAGTTAAGGGGTTTTGCTGTCTATCTAAAATTACTGCTGTTGCTGTTACTGCATTTTGCTCTGCAACACACCATTGTTATCCTGATTTTGGTGATTGCCATCTCGGGATTCATGTCACATGCCCCGGGTTGGATTCGCTATTATTCTCTGTTGCATCGAAAGGTTGTGTATTCGCATCAGGACCTTCTTGGATAAAAACCCTGTGAATCAGGCTCCCCTTTTTATCAGGTCCAAAGGCAATAACTTCTTTGTGAAAGACCCCCATGCGTCTGTTAATCAATAGACTCATCGTGCGCTATCTACTGCTGTTATACGCCACCTTCGGGTTCTTTCTCATCCTGGTTTTTGCCATCCAGACCTACGCTAAAGCCTTGGAAGCCAATATCAATGTAACAGAAATGGATTTTTTTAATGGTCACCTTGTTGCACCATGAGCGCCTCGATCTGGTGGTTGAGCTATTGCTGGCCAGTGGTGCCGAATCGGTACTGGACCTGGGCTGCGGACCGGGAGAATTATTGCTGCTGCTGGCCGATCAGCCGCAGTTCCGGCGTCTGGTCGGCATCGACACCGCCCCTGACGTGTTGCAGGAAGCCCGCCGGCAACTCACCCATCAGCAACACCCTCCTGATGGCAAGCGGTTGGCCCTTTATCCGGGTTCTTTCACCGAATGTATCGACGATTTGCGCGGGTTTGATGCGGTGACCCTGATCGAGACCATCGAGCATATCCCGCCGGGGCGCCTGTCCCTGGTGGAACGGGCGGTGTTTACCGGCTATGCACCCAAAACGGTAATCATCACCACCCCCAACAGCGAATACAACCCCCTTCACGGCATGACGCCGGGGCAGTTTCGTCATCCTGATCATCAGTTCGAGTGGGATCGACAGAAGTTCCGTCGCTGGGCGCAAGGTGTTGCCGGGCGCACTGGTTATAAAGTGAGTT
>JAGYPB010000105.1 GCA_018399135.1 Deltaproteobacteria bacterium
AGGGAAAGGTCATCAAAAGCCTCAACGGCCATCTGGAAAGTGCGCAGGTTGGTGGAAAAGATCAGTTGGCCATCATCAGCCAGCAACCTCAAGGTCGTGCGTAACAAGTCAACATGGTCACGCTGCACATCAAAGGTTGTCTCCATCGATTTGGAATTGGAGAAGGACGGCGGGTCGAGAAAAATCAGATCAAAGACTCCAGCGCGGCGCGTCTGCGCCTGTTCCAGCCAGGCCAGGCAGTCGGCCTGTACAAACTCCTGGCAGACGCTGTCAAAATCGTTAAGATCGATATTCCTGCGCGCCCAATCCAGATAGGTTCGCGACATATCCACCGTTGTCGTCGCCGAGGCTCCCCCTTTAAGGGCATGAACTGTCGCTGCGCCGGTATAACCAAAAAGGTTGAGAAAACGCTTGTCGGCCGCCATGGACTGAATTTTCTGCCGCGTCAGACGGTGATCAAGGAACAGGCCGGTATCAAGGTAATCGGTGAGGTTCACCAGAAAACGGCAATTGCCTTCATGTACCTCTTTCAATACCCCACGGCGGGCCTGCTTTTCGTACTGATCGCTGCCTTTTTGCTGCTGGCGGATTTTCAGATGAATCTGATCCGGCGGAATCTTGAGCACCCGTGGCAGAGCGGCAAGAACATCACTGATACGCTCGGCGGCCTTGTCCGGATCAATACTGCTCGGCGCACGATATTCCTGCAGATGAACCTCGTCACCATAAAGATCCACCGCCACCGCATATTCCGGCAGATCAGCGTCATACAAGCGGTAGCAATCGATCCCTTCACGCTGTGCCCACTTGCCGAGTTTTTTCAGGTTTTTACGCAAGCGGTTGGCAAACATTTCTGCGCCGACAGACAGAGGTTTCTGCTCTGTCCGTTGCGCCTTCTCGGCCAGGGATTGCCAGTGATTATCGGCGTTCAGGACAAACTGCAACAGCTGACATTTCAGCGCGCCGTTATAGAGCACATTGATCTTGTCGGCGCGCAGGCCAATGGCACGTCCCAACTCCTGCTCACTGGTAATCACCCCACCATGCCACCCCTGACACTGCTGCGCCATCACCTGACCAAGCTGGTTATACAGGGGTGCCAGCTCAGCACTGTTGCCGAGGCGCTCACCATAAGGGGGATTGGCCATCAACAGCCCGGTGCGGACGCCGGATGGGAGAACAAATTCTGCCAGGCGGCGGCGCTCGAAATGAATCAGCTTGTCCATCCCCGCCTGTTGGGCGTGATCCCAGGCCGCGCGAATCGCCCGTGGATCGGCATCATAACCGACAATAGGCACCTTCAGTGCGCCGACGCCGACCTGATGTTTGTCGTCGGCAGTCTGCCGCACCTGCTGCCACGCAGCCGCATCATGCTGTTTCCACCCCAAAAAACCGTAGTAGGTGCGTAACAGCCCCGGTGCCGTGTTGGTGGCCATCAGCGCCGCTTCCAGCGGCAGCGTACCAGAACCACAGAGGGGATCGACGAGGCCGCCACCGGCCGCACAAATCTGCGGCCAACCGCAACGCAGCAGCATCCCGGCGGCGAGATTTTCTTTCAGTGGGGCGTGAACGCCGTCAATGCGATAGCCGCGGCGATGCAAACTTTCACCTGACAGATCAAGGCTCAAACTGGCCTGATCCTGATAGAGATAGAGATTCAGGCGAACGTCAGGACGCTCCAGACTCACAGATGGACGATCCCCCGTACGGACGCGGAATTGATCGACGATAGCGTCCTTGGTTTTCTGTTCGGCATAGCGCGAGTGAGTTATCTGTGATTTACTGGTAGCGCAATCGATCGCCAGGGTCGAATCAGCATCCATATGCTCCGTCCAGTCGACACCCTGCACCCCGGCATATAGTTCATCGGGATCAGCCGCTGCAAATTGTGCCAGCGGCAGCAAGACCCGACTGGCCAGGCGCGACCACATGCAGATACGATAGGCATCCGTCAGACTCCCTTGACAACGGACTCCAGCACGCTCCTGCTTGACCTCAATCAATCCAAGGCTGGTCAACTCTTCAACCAACAGCGGTTCCAATCCGAGAGCGGCGGTGACAAATAATGGCTGTTTGTTATTGCTCATATTGTTAAAATCCGCATAGGGAAAATGTGATCATTGATAGGTCTCCCACCTGGGTGGGGTCGGGGTTCCCATGACATGGAACCCCCGGCCCCGCACCCGCACCCACGGAACCTTGTTGTCCCGGTCCCAAGATTTAAATCCGGCGGATATCCAGCCCCTTCTCCCCTAAATTCTCATTCGCCCGCTTCAATGCCGACTCACCAGCCAGCACCGCCACGGCGTTCTGACCGTCACGCAGGTAGCGCTGTGCCACCCGCTTCAAATCAGAACCGGTAACCTTGAGCAGTTGTTGACGAAAATCGTTACGCATTTTCAGCGTAATCCCTCGACGCAAACAGGCAAATTCATGGGCGGCCAGACCGACCGGTGACAGGGGCGTATCAAGATCGCTGAAGACCGCAAGAATCGCCTCTTCCACTGAAACAGGGTCGAAGTACCCACGAATGACCCAGTCGATCGCCTCATCAAAAACCTTGAGGGTACGCTCCAGGTGCGGATCACGATAGGACAGCATGCTGAAGAGTCCAGCACCACCGTTGTGTCCGGCCATACCACCGTAAGCCCCCCCCTTCTCACGAATTTCACGGTGGAGAAACTCGGCCCGCAGCAAACGCGCCAGCACCGTCAAGGGAGCGTTATCAGGATCGTTGTAGGGCACGGTTTTAAACACGCGAGTAACATACTGAACCGGCAATGACCAGACCAGGCCGTGCCGCCCCGGTTGTCCATGGAACGGTTGAGGTGTCGCAGGAGCTGCCTGAGTGCGGTCAGTCAAGCTTTCCAGCAATGTCGCCAGTGCCCCCTCAAAAATATCAACATGTTGCTCTTCGACGGCAACGGCTACCTGCAACTGATTCTGAGCAAACAGGACTTGGGCAATCGAGGTTAGCAGCGTCGCCAGTTCGCCTAACTCATCAACCGATTTGGCCGCCCACTCTCGCACCAGAGCAATCTGTGACAGCCCCGACCATTGTTCCCGCAAGCAGGATGCCGGGGAAAGCCCTGAAGCTGCCATGCGGGCGGCATAGGTATGCCCTGACTGCGGCACCGAGTTCTCCATGGAGACCTGCATCTGACCAAGAACCTTGTGCAGGCGGTTCAGGTCAGAGAAGTCAGGAGTCAGCAGAAAATCCTGCAGCAACTCCATCAGCGCAACACTGTTGCGCACCAGAGCCTTGCCCTTGAGTTCGAATCCGGCATCAAACTGGTCAAGATCGGCAGGGTCATCCAGTAGTGATGTCCGCGCGGAAATGCCACCGGTGACCGCCTCCATCGCCTCAGCCATTTCCAGATAGGTGCGCCCACCGGCACCAACCTGGGTGAGCAGACTGCTGAACACCGGCAGATAGTTCAACTGTTCCGTTGTCAGATTCTCAATGGAAAAACTCAAGGTTACATAACCGATACCGTTGGTCGGCTGATCAAACCAGTAGGAAACAACCTGACCATAATCAACCTTTTTTGCCTCAACCAGAGCTTCCTCCGCCGGGATGTCAGCAAGAGTCAGAGTCGGCAGGCAGGAAAGATCCTCCGGCGCTTCCTGCGCACTTTTAAGTTGCTTTGCCTGCTCAACCAAGTGTTGTTGTTCCTCTTCATTAAGCTGCTGTTGCCTGGCCTCCAGGGTGGCGCGGATCGCAGATTCCTGACGTGCGCCCATCTCTGCATCCGGCTGTAACACCAGGGTGACACGGTGGGGGTTATCAAGAAACCATTTGCGAATAAGTCCTTCAAAAAAACCACCCCGCTCGACATCCTTACGCACGCGCTCGAGCTGATCGGAAAAATTCAAAACATCCAGCGGGTCACCACCATGCAGCCAGGGGCCGAAAACA
>JAGYPB010000106.1 GCA_018399135.1 Deltaproteobacteria bacterium
CTGTTCCAGCAAACCCGACGTCAAAGCGCGCTTAAGACTTGTATTGTGTTTCCGCAGCGCCTTTTCCAACAGCTCGCGCCCCATCAGGGTGCTTTTTTCGCGCTGCTCGGCCTTGACCCACTGACGGATTTTGTTGCGGGCTTTAGAGGTTTTAACAAACGCCAGCCAGTCCTTGCGCGGGGTCTGGTGGTTGGCGGTCATCACCTCAATAATATCACCGTTTTTTAGTTCAGTTTTCAGTGGTGACAGTTTGCCGTTGATTCGTGCGCCGACACAACGGGAACCGACATCAGTATGAATAGCGTAGGCAAAATCCACTGGCGAAGAGCCACGGGGCAACTCCTTAACCTCACCCTGCGGGGTAAAAACATAGACCTCTTCAGGAAACAGATCGATGAAAGAGGACTCTTCAGCAGCATGATCACTGACATCCTGTTGCCACTCCATCACCTGGCGCAACCAACTGAAACGCTGATCATCGCGACCGACAGCCGGCACCGGCCCACCTTCTTTATATTTCCAGTGGGCAGCTACTCCCTCTTCAGCAATACTGTGCATCTGATGAGTCCGGATCTGCACCTCCATCCGTTCGCCGAAAGGTCCGAGGACGGTTGTATGGAGGGACTGGTACATATTCGATTTAGGCATGGCGATGTAGTCTTTGAACCGGCCGGATATGGGCTTCCAGGTCGCGTGAATCAAACCGAGCACTTCATAACACTCACGCACCGAATCGACCAGGACGCGAAAAGCAATCAGATCGTAAATTTCATCCAGATCAACCCCGGTACGCTCCATTTTCCGATAGACAGAATAGAAATGCTTGAAACGACCGGTGACATCCCCTTCAAGTTGGTTATCAACCAACAACTTGCGAATCTGTTCACCGACCTTGGCGACATAATCTCCACGTTCCTCCTTGTGAGACGTAATGCGCCGGGTTAAAGAAGAGTATTTTTCCGGCTCAAGTATCTGTAAAGATAAATCTTCGAGCTCCGCCTTGAGCCAGCTGATCCCGAGGCGATTCGCCAGAGGAGCATAAACTTCCAGGGTTTCGCGCGAATAAGCCTCTTTTCTGGCTTGTGCACAATAGCTAATAGCACGCATATCACTCAAACGGTCGGCCAGATACACCAACACCACACGCAGATCACGCGCCATGGCGACAAACATCTTGCGGAAACTTTCAACTTGCTGACGATTTTTTTGCCGATAAGGAATACTGCTGATTTTGTGCCCGGTTTCAATCAATTGAAAAACCTCGACACCAAAAGTTTTTTCTATGTCAGCTCGGGAAGCATCAGGGGTATCGAGAAGGTCATGAAGAATACCTACGACAATGGTGGTCTGGTCAACCTTCAGGCGTGCCAGGATAGCGGCAACTTCAAGGGAGTGCTGCAGATAGTCACGACCATCAGGGGTTTTCTGTTCACGGTGGGCATGCTCAGATAGAGCACAGGCACGATCGAACAGAGTGCGATCGGCCTGAGGAAAGTAGCTGATAAATTGTGAAAAAACTGCGTCTTTTGTAAGCATGTCGTGACCAGGTCAGACGCCCGACTACGCTTATTTACAAGCCGAATCGTCTTAAAAGAGTAGCGAATGCCACCTTCTTGACATTCAGCGTAAGACTAGTTTTTGCGCACAGGAATTTCAAAATCGATCTTGTTGCCGGCAATTTCACGCAAGGCTACAACAACTTTTTTATTGCCCGCCTTGTTTTCGATCAGCGGTTCTCCCCCCTTGTACAACTGCTTTGCGCGCTTTGCTGCAACCATGGCCAACAAAAAGCGGTTGGGGATAACTTCCAGACAATCTTCTACGGTAACGCGTGCCATATGTTTCTCCTTAAGTTCCTACTAAACCATCGTTAGCAAAAGTATTCTGAATTCTATATTCTGTATTTCACCTACTTAACAATCTGTTGCAATAATTTTCCCGAACGTTCACTGCGACAACGCTCGGCAATAACAATCGATTTAATTTTATCAACGGCGCTGGTTAAATCGTCATTAACGACCAGATAATCATACCACACTGCCTGAGCGATTTCTTCTTGTGCCGCTTCAAGGCGCCGCCGGATTACCTCATCGTTATCTGTATCACGAGATCGCAGACGCCGCTCCAATTCGCTCAAATCAGGTGGAAGAATAAAGATGAAGACCCCATGTTTACAGTTCTTTTTTAACTGTGCGGCCCCCTGGTAGTCGATGTCGAGCAGCAGATCAATCCCCTGATCAGCAGCCTGTTCCAGGGTTGTAAGCGCTGTACCGTAGAGGTTACCGTGAACCTGCGCCCACTCAGCCAACTGGTTATCTTTGATCATCCGTTCAAAGCACGAATGGTCAACAAAGTGATAATCGACCCCGTCCTGTTCTCCTGCTCGCATAGAGCGCGTTGTAAACGAGACAGACTGCCCTATTTCCGGAAAAGTGTCAATGAGTTCGCGGCACAGGGAGGTTTTTCCGGCACCTGATGGGGCCGACACAACAAACAGAATACCTTCATGTTGATTTTGTTTACTCAATGTTCTGTACCTGTTCCCTGATCTTTTCAAGTTCCGACTTCAAACCAACCACATAGCGGGTCAGGGTCGCATCGTTCGATTTAGAACCCATGGTATTGGCTTCACGATTGAGTTCCTGGACAAGAAAATCCATCTGTCTGCCAACCGGTTCAATCTGGCTTAGCAACTCACTAAATTGTTCGAGGTGACTGCGAAAGCGCACAAGTTCCTCACTGATATCACAGCGATCAGCAAAAACAGCAATTTCCTGAGCAACCCGTTGCGGGTCCATCTCTACACCATTTTGTAACCGTGCCAGTCGCTCATTTAATTTACGTTGCCATTCCAGCGGTACCGTCGCAGCCTGAGACTCAATACCACCCAGCATCTCCCTGAGCAATCTCAATCGCTCTGCCATATCGATACCCGTTGCCGCACCTTCAACACGACGCATATTGACAATAGCAGCAAGTGCATCCGCCAGTGCTGATTCAAGACAAGAGACTATCTCCTCTTCGACAACCGATACATCTTCAAGCCTGATCACATCCGGCAGAGACGCCAGATATTCCAAAGGAACATCGCCGGCAACCCCCTCAAGATCGCGAAGATCCTGCAATGCTTCCAGGTAGGCGGCTGCCAGACTCTTGTTGACCACCGGCTTGACCGTCGCTTGCGCATTGTTATTCTGGGTCACATAGATATCAATTTTACCACGCTTGAGCACCGCCCCCACCTGCTTTTTGATCTGTGACTCAAAAGGCGCCACCAATCGCGGTGCCTTGATATTGATATCGGCGTAACGATGGTTCACCGCCTTGATCTCAACAGTAAAGGACAGATTGTCCCGTTGCGACTGCCCATGCCCATAACCGGTCATACTTTTGATCATCTGGTTTCCTTCGTCTGAATATATTACAACGTCGGGGCGCGATTCATCGCGCCCTGCTTTACGGATGCGTCATGACAATCGGGCGCGATGAATCGCGCCCCTACGGGGTCATAAACCACGATAACTCCGTGGAAATGATTCGGCATGATAACGTGTTGATCGATTTCAACACCGGAAAAATGTTCGGGCATGTCATCCCAACATTTTCGTACAATCTCACCGAACGTATTCAACCGCACTTCCCCATCCACCACCTCACCAAACAGACATTCCCGTTGCCACGCACAGATTGTCACAAAATATGCGCCTGCATGGG
>JAGYPB010000107.1 GCA_018399135.1 Deltaproteobacteria bacterium
TGACCTACCCGATGGCAGTTGGCCGTAACTTCGATGAGATCCTGCGTGCGATCGACGCACTGCAGTTTGCCGATGCCAACAGCTGTGCGATGCCGGCCGACTGGCGCATGGGTGGCGATGTCATCATTCCGCCGTCCATCGACAACGAGAAGGCCAAGGACATGTTCCCGCAAGGCTGGAATGAACTGCGTCCTTACCTGAGAATGACCAAGATCTGATCCGGTCTTTGGTCCAGAAAGCGCCCCGTTAATCGGGGCGTTTTTCGTTATCCGGATCTTAAACAGTTTATCCTGCGTTAACCCCTCCGCATTGATTGACCCCGATGGTCCAGCTCGAGTGGCTGGAAAACGGCCCGGCTCGATACTGAAAGTCGCGACATATAATTCCATTAAAAATAATAAGTTAGGAAATTTTTAGATCTCTGATCCACCTACCGAATAAATCTACTCGAAAAACCAAGTAAAAACCATTGATTAATTGGGTGTTAATTCTTAGTATTCGCTTGGGGGTAGCTCCCCCTGTCGTCGCATTCCCAAATTCCGTTGGATGGAGAACAAAAATAATGTCGATAAAAAAGAGGCCAACAGGCGGTGAGCAGCCGTCGGCGTTGGGTGCGCTGAAACTGCGCGTACCCTTCGTGCATTACAAGATAGAGATACCGGACATCCTGCAGGGTGCGATCCTGTGTGTTGTTCCCCTGAGTATCACGGCACTGATGACATCGGTGCTCGGTATTCCGTTCGAGATTGCCGTTGCCTTTGTACTGCTCAACAACATGCTGTATCTGGTGCACACGCATTTTGGTGATCCCACCGTTGCCGGCTGGATTACCGCCGGTATTCCCTTGTACATCGCATTCTTGATGGGCTATCCGGAAGGAGAAGCCAGAATACTGGCGTTAATTGCACTACAGATAACCGTCGCGGTGATCTTCCTTGGCCTGGGGGTGTTCAAGGGTGCCGATGCCTTGGTGCGGAAAATGCCTGCATCACTGAAGTCAGGGATTCTGATTGGTGCCGGTATCTCCGCCATCATGGGTGAATTCGGCGCCGATGGCCGGGTGTGGACCATGCCGATCACCATCATGACCGGCGCTGTGCTGGGGTTTTTCATGCTGTTCTCCGAAACTGCCGCACCCCTGCGTGCGCGCTACGGATTCTTCCGTTTCGTAGCCCAGTACGGCATCGCCGTGCCCTTCCTGATTGCCTACGTGTTGGGCATCGTCATCGGTGAGGTCGATGCGCCAGTTATTGAGTGGGGTTTCTCCACCATTCCGATGGGCACTATCCTGCGGGACTACAGCGTGTTCGGGCTGGGCATGCCGCCACTGCAATACTTCATTGATGCTATACCGCTGGCTATAGCCGCTTACATCATTGCCTTCGGCGACATCCTGGTGATGGATTCGCTGTTCAAAAATGCCGACGCTGTCCGCAAGGATGAGAAGCTGGTGTTCAGTCCACGCCGTAACAGCATCATCGTGGGTATTCGTAATTTGGTGCACGCCATTTTTGCGCCCTTCATCAGCCTGTCGGGCCCTGCCTGGACCGGTGGGCAGGCGTTGGTGATTAACCGCTATATGAACAATCCCCGCAAAGTGATGGACAGCTATTGGGGTGGGGCGACGAGCCTTTATTGGGGTATGACCATTGCCATTGTGCTGGTGCCAGTGGTGACCCTTTTCAAGCCCGGACTTAACATCGGTATGGCACTGACACTGCTGATTCAGGGCTACCTGTGTGGTTACCTGGCTATCGAAATGCTGGATCGTCAAACCAATCTTGAGCGTGGCGTAGCCGTTATTGTTGGTTCGGTACTGGCAGTTCAGGGCGCTGCCTGGGGTCTGGGTGTCGGTCTTGTGCTTTGGTTCTTTCTGGAAAAGAACTGGTTTGCCGACGTCTATATAGCAACGCATAAAAAGGCCGATGCCACCGCCGATGAAGCTGAGAAGGATTGGGGTTGAGGCCGGGCTAACGCTACCGTCAGAATCACAAGAGGTTAATAAGAATGGAAAATATGTTTGAGCTTGGGCTCGACAAGGCAGAAGCAAACTACACGCCGCTGACGCCGATTACCTTTATCCAGAGAACCGCCCTGGCGCATCCTTCGCGCACGGCGGTCATCCACGGCGACATCCGCCGATCCTGGGCGGAAACCTACCAGCGATGCCTGAAGATGGCATCGGCGCTGCGCAAGCTGGGGGTCCGCAAAGGCGACACGGTAGCCGCCTTGTTACCGAATATTCCGGAAATGCTGGAGCTGCATTTTGCGGTACCGATGATCGGGGCGGTATTGAATGCCCAGAACACCCGGCTCGATTCGAAAACCATGACCTTCATGCTTAATCATGGCCGTGCCAAGGTGTTCTTTACCGACACGGAATACCACGACCGCTCCCGTGAAGCACTGATGGGCTGTGACGCCAAACCGACCGTTATCGACGTTGATGACGTCAATTTTGACGGCGGTGAACGGATTGGCAAGATGATCTATGAGGACTTACTGGCCACAGGTGATGACGATTTTGTCTGGGACATGCCAGACGATGAGTGGCAGGCGATTGCCCTGAATTACACCTCGGGTACGACCGGCAATCCCAAAGGTGTGGTTTATCACCATCGGGGCGCTCACCTGAATGCGCTGAGTAATGTCATCGGTTTCGGCTTGCCGTCAGGCGCGGTCTATCTATGGACCTTGCCAATGTTCCACTGTAACGGCTGGTGTTATCCCTGGGCGGTGACGGCAGTCGCCGGCACCCATGTTTGCTTGCGAGCCCCGCAGCCACAGCCCGTGTTTGAAGCTCTGGCGAATCATGGCGTCACTCATTTTTGTGCCGCGCCGGTGGTGCTGAATATGCTGATCAATGCGCCGGCAGAACATAAAAAATCTTTCAGTCAGCAGGTGACGGCGGCGACGGGTGGCGCGGCCCCACCCGCGGCGACAATCGAAGCCATGGAGGCAATGGGTATCAATGTGGTCCATTTGTATGGATTGACTGAGACCTACGGCCCCAGTCTGATCTGTGAATTCCAGGACGAATGGCACTCACTCGACGGCAAGAAAAAAGCGGCGAAAATGGCGCGTCAGGGGATTCTGTCGTTGTCGATGACCGACATGATGGTGGCCGACCCCAACACTTTGCAGCCCGTAGCCAAGGACGGAATGTCTATTGGTGAGCTGTTTGTGCGAGGCAACTCGGTGATGAAGGGGTACCTCAACAACCCCGAAGAAACCGGAAAATCGTTTAAGGGTGGCTGGTTCCATACCGGAGATCTCGGCGTCTGGCACCCGGATGGCTATGTAGAAGTCAAAGACAGGTCCAAGGACATCATCATTTCCGGGGGAGAGAACATTTCGACTCTGGAGGTTGAAAGCACACTCTATGATCATCCGGCTGTGCTGGAAGCTGCGGTTGTGGCGGCACCCGATGATCATTGGGGTGAGATTCCCTGTGCCTTCATAACTGTGAAAGCGGGTCACGATGGCCTGACGGCCGACGACATCGTTGCGCATTGCCGAGCTAACCTGGCCGGCTTCAAGGTGCCCAGGAAAATCATTTTTGCCGATGAACTGCCCAAGACCTCTACCGGCAAACTGCAAAAACACGTACTCAGAGATCAGCTGACAGCGTAGCGGTGGGTTGGTGTTAACGCTGTAGCTATGTTCCCCCGGCAAAAGCCGGGGGCTTTTTTATGGGCACAAA
>JAGYPB010000108.1 GCA_018399135.1 Deltaproteobacteria bacterium
CTCATCGACAGGTTCTTTACGGATTGTAGCGCTCCAGTCTTCAGCGCCGTAAATATCCGTCAGCACCTCAGCGGTCAAGCCGTCAGGTGAGCCGTCGTAAACCACTTCCCCCTGACGCAGTCCGATAATGCGCTGGACAAATAATTGCGCCAGGGCGACATCATGGATGTTAATAATCGCCGCTAATTGACGTTCCGCACAGATCTCGGTAATCAGGCGCATAATCTGCCGCGAGGTTTTTGGATCAAGGCTCGCTGTCGGTTCATCCACCAGCAGCAGATCGGGATTCTGCAGCAGGGCACGGGCAATGCCGACCCGCTGACGCTGCCCCCCAGACAGGGCATCGGCGCGTTTATCAACATGATCCAACAGTCCGACCCGGTCAAGAACGGCAAAGGCCTGCTGCACCGCCGGAGCTGGAAAGCGGCGGAACAGGCTGCGCCAGAAACTGACGTAGCCCAATTGCCCGGAGAGTACATTCTCCATCACCGTCAGTCGCTCGACCAGGGCATATTCCTGAAAGATCATTCCCATGCGCCGTCTGGCGCGCCGCAATGCCGTTTGACTCAAGGATGTCAGCTCAATGTCTTTGAGCTTTACTGTTCCTGCCGTCGGTGTGACCAGGCGGTTAATGCAGCGGATCAGAGTCGACTTGCCCGCCCCGGAAGGCCCAATCAGGCCGACCACCTGACCCTGGGGGATCTCAAGAGTGACATCCTGCAGGGCCAGGTCTCCGGTTTTATAGCGTTTTGTCAGTTGGGTTAAGGTCAGCATTGATTATCGACAATCGTAAGTCACGCCCATGGCTTTATCAATGGTACGAACCACGGCCCAGTGCTCTTTGTAGGTGATGGGAATAAATTTAGCTTCACCTGAATTCTTGAATTCTTCTTTTAAGGCCGATCCCTCCCAGGGAAAGCTGAAGAAAGCTTCCTGGATCTTTTTCTGCAGTTCCGGATGGAGGTTGTACACCACGCCGTAACCGGTGGTCGGGAAAGTCTGTGACTTGTAAATGGTCACGAGTTGCTCCGGCTTGACCACTTCGCGAGACAACATGCGATTCAGTACCGAATTGGCAATAGCCGCTACCGGATAATCCTTGTTGGCAACCCCGAGAATCGAGTTGTCATGCTTACCGGAAAATACCGGCTCATAATCCTTTTCTGCCGTCAGACCGTATTCAGCGGCCAGCAGTGCTGAAGGGGCTTTAAAACCGGAATTGGAGGTTTGAGACGTAAAGGCCATCTTGCCACCGCGGATATCCTCAATTTCACTGATACCGGAACCGGGGTAGGTGATGATCTCCATTTCATAACCGAAACTGTTGTCAGCCCGTGCCATCATGGCGAAAGAGCGAAAACCGGCACAGTTAACCGCGATCGGATTGGATCCGGTATTAAAGCCGGCCACGTGCAGGCGACCGGCACGCATGGCCTCAAGTTGGGCAGCGTTGGACTGAACTGGAAAGAATTGCACCTTTTTGCCGGTAACCTGCTCCATATGCTTGATGAAACCGTCCCAGACCTTGGCATAGACAGCCGGATCTTCAACCGGTGTGTAAGCGAATACCAGGGTTGCGGGATCGACCCACTGCTTTGGGTCCGTGGGGATGTCTGCTACCAGGTCGCCATCTTTGTCGGTAAAGCGTGGATCCATCGCTGAAGCGGCGCCGGCATTGAGCACCATCAACAGAAATAAGGTAAAAAGCAGCAGGGTGAGTTTGGTAGCGTGTTTCTGCAGAGGTCGGATCATGGGGTTGTCTCCTTTAAGAATTAAAAATAGCCGTTGAATAACAACAGCCCTTACGCATGCACTAAACGTAAAAGGCCATAATCAGGATCTTTTAGATGTTCAAAGTTAAGGTAAAGCAAGATCCCGGTTAGAAATTGATGAGCGGAACTGTTTCCACCTGGGGAGATGTCATTTAAACCGAAACCTTATGTTTTTCTTATCTAAAGCTAACGCTAAGGCAGATAATCGATGAAAAACAAAAGGAGAGTCATCAGTATGGCACTGGCCGATTTACACGTTCATTCGAAATATTCCAACCATCCGTCCGAGTGGTTTCTGCAACGTCTTGGCGCTTCGGAGTCCTATACCGAACCGGAAACCATCTATTCCCTCGCTCGTCAGCGCGGCATGGACTTTGTCACTATCACCGATCACAACCGCATCAAGGGCTCTCTCGAACTGGTAGAGAAATACCCCGATCGTTGCTTCACCGGGGTGGAATCAACCGCTTACTTTCCCGAAGATGGCTGCAAGGTTCATATCCTGATTTATGGACTTGATCGTCAGCAGTTTGCCCGGATTCAGGAGTTGCGTAAAAACCTCTATGATCTGCGCGACTATCTGCAACAGCAGGATCTGGCCTGCGTCGTCGCCCACGCTACTTATGCGGTCAATGATCGACTGACCCTGGATCATCTGGAAAAACTGCTGCTGCTGTTCAACAACTTTGAGGGCCGCAATGGTAGTCGCAGCCCTCTGCACAATGACTCCCTGTCGCTGGTCTTGGCGCAACTGACCGCCGAGGACATGGCGCGGTTGGAACAAAAACATGGCATCGCCCCCTGGGGTGAGACTCCCTGGAAAAAAGGTTTAACCGGCGGTTCAGACGACCACGCCGGTTTTTTTATTGCTAAAACCAGCACCAGGGCAGTGGCGAAAACCCCGGCAGAATTTATTGAACAGATCAAGCTGGGTCGTTTGCTGCCGCAGGGGCGCCAGAATAACTTTCAAGGACTGACCTTCGCGATTTACAAGATCGCTTTTGATTTTTCCCAGCATAAAAGCACCGCATTTGCCCACTCAACCTTGAGCGATCTGACCCGTTATCTGTTTTCTGAAGAAAAGCTCAGCTTCAAGGATCGCCTGCGGTTAAACCGCATGCGCTCGCAGAAAAATAATCATATCTACCAGAGCATTGTCCGGCTGATTGAGACCAGCCGTAACCTCGATCAGGACGACATTGATACCCGTCTGGAACTTCTCTATGAATGCCTCAGCGATATTTCCGATCAGTATTTCCGCTCCCTGCTGGAATCCCTCACCACCAACCTGGAAGAGATGGATCTGATTCGCATTATCGCCGGTCTCTCCTCCAGTATCCCGGGAATTTTTCTCTCCGTCCCCTTTTTCTCCGCCTTCAAGCATATGTTCGGTGATCGTCAACTGATCAACAGCCTGGTCACCAGCCTGGGCCATGTGAAGACCCCCAAGGCCAAGAAAATTCTGTGGATGACTGACACCTATACTGATCTGAACGGGGTCTCCATGACCCTGCAGACCATCGGCCGACTGGCGGACGAAAAGGGGTACGGCATTCGTATTCTCTCGAGCCTGACGGCAACGCAGCAGGTGGAGAAACTGCCCGCAGCGAGCCTTGTTATTCCACCAATGCACTCCTTCAAACTGCCTCATTACGAGGAGCTGACTATCACTGTCCCGTCAGTGTTGCGCATGCTCAAGGCGGTCTATGAGGAAGACCCTGATGAAATCTATGTTTCGACACCGGGGCCGGTCGGTTTGCTCGGGGTGCTCATCGGACGGATGCTCGGAACCCCGGTGAAAGGGATCTACCATACCGACTTTACCATGGAGGCCGAGGCGATTATCGATCAGCCGGAGGTCTCGAACCTGATAGAAAAGTACAGTCAGTGGTTCTTCAATCAGTTCGATACCCTGCTGGTACC
>JAGYPB010000109.1 GCA_018399135.1 Deltaproteobacteria bacterium
GACATAGGATCCCCGATCCTGTGCTGAACAGATACAATTATTTTTATAAAATCTTGACAGTCCGCGCGCTAATTCATATGTTCCTGCTCAAATGCATCGCTTTTTGTATCCACACAATTTTCCCTGGAAAAAAGATGGCGCACACAAACATCATTCTCACCGGCTTTATGGGTACCGGCAAAAGTACTATCGGTCGGAGACTGGCTGCCCGCTTAGGTGCAATCTTTATCGATACCGATCAATTAATTGAAGAGCGCGTCAACTGCCGGATCACAGACATCTTTGCCCGACAAGGAGAAGCCGCTTTCCGGCAGATGGAGGCTGAACTCGCGCGAGACCTGGCTGATCAATGCGGCCTGGTCATTGCCACCGGAGGGGGATTTTTTACCAATCCGGAAAACATCAAGGTACTGCAGCAAAATGGAAACATTATCTGCCTGAGCGCAACGCCACGAGAAATCCTTAACCGGGTTAAAAAACAGGGGCAGACCCGCCCGCTTTTGCAACATCCCACCCCCCTGAAGCGAATCAACCAGCTATTACAAGAACGCGAACCAGTATACCGCCAGTTTCCTCAAATCCCCACCAACGGTCAAACAGTTGATCAGGTCGTTGTTGCAATCATCAACTTCCTGACTCCTGACTCCTGACTCCTTCTATATTCTTTTATTCTAACTTCCTAACACCCACAGCCGCAGTTATGGCAAACAACCTTGTCGCTTCCTTCCGGCTCGATGGTCTCCGGCGCAAAACAGACGCGGTTAACACCACGGCGGATATCTTCAACCAGGTCAAGATGTTGACTGGCGCCAATCACATGCCCAAGACACATATTACCAACCCCATGAGCAGCACATCGTAACCGGACGCTGTTGAGCAAATCGCCGTAACCCTTGATGTCCATGCTCAGGTCAGGCTCAACAATCTGTTTGAAGTCAAAACCTAACCCAGCGAGCTCCCTGCCCAATTCAAGAAAAAGAGCGTCAAGCTCCTCCTGTTTAACCATCTGCTGCCATTTGTCAGCCAGATAGTTACGCTGATAAAAAACGACGCTGATCTCTTTATGTTTTGCCTGTGTCATGTGTCAATGTCCCTGCAATGGATCACTTCATATTGAGCTTCAATCAAGACAGATATATTTTACCTTGATGATTTCCAGTTCTTCACGCCCTCCAGGTGTCTGTACTGTTACTTCGTCACCTTCGCGCGCACCTAAAAGCGCCTTGCCTACAGGGGAAAACCAACTGATGCGTCCACGGCTTGCGTCCATTTCATCGCCACCGACCAGGCTGAGACAGCGCTGCTCACCATCACCATTCTCTACTGTAACCGTCGCACCGAAAAGAGCCCGATCACCGGCATTTTTTGCCTGTTCCAAAGGATCAACAATGATCGCGCTATCAAGCTGACCGGTAATAAATCGGATACGCCGATCGATTTCCCGCAGACGCTTTTTCCCATAATGATAATCAGCATTTTCCGATCGATCACCATTGGATGCCGCCCACGCAACGGTTTCCACCATCTGCGGACGCTCCTGATAAAGCAGGTGCTTTAACTCCCCGCGCAACCGTTCAGCACAACCGGGAGTCATATAATTTTTACGTTGTTCGCTCATTGTCTATTGTTTGTCCAATTCCAGATCTTCAAGCATCGACTTGGCAAAATTCTTCGCTCTGCCACCCGGCGCCATCATACCATAGGCCATGCTTTCCAGCAGTTCATCTTCACTGGCTCCATGCTCCTTCGCGACCGCGAAGTGCTTTTTCAGTCAGTCAGGACATTGCACTGCAATCGCACAAGCGACACGAATCAATTCACGGGTTTTGACATCAAGGACTTCCGGGTAGTCAAAATCAAAAAATTTCTTGCGGATGTTCATCCATGCCTCCTTTGATGCAACAAAAACCCAAGCCCCTCAATAAAAACTGAAGAGCTTGGGTTCCCAAAAGCCACAACCATGTGAAAATTGCGTTTATTTACGCCAGATTACTTGCTTTCTTCAACCATATACTCAACCGCAGCGCGGACATCGTCATCGCTTAAATTACGATTACCACCGCGTGCCGGCATGCGACCAATTCCCTTGATACTGTTTTCTACCAGAACATCAAGGTCAGCGCTGTAGCGTTCGTCACCAAGCCGGGGGGCCCCCATAATGCCGGAGTCATGACAACTGCGGCAGCTCTGTTGATAAATCGAACTGCCTTTATCAAAGGTAGCTGCAGCAGGAGCCAAAGCGGCTAAACGGTCACTGCCCTGTTGCACCAATTTTTCCGCACCGGCCTGCAGCTCTTCAGCCTTTGCGGTAACAGTATCTGAAGCCTTGTCAACATACTGTGCCGCCTCATCTTTGAGTTCCTGACCCTTTTCCACCACCTGATCAGCAGCTTGTTGAACAGCATCAGTTGCCCGCTGAACTGTATTTTCAGCAGGTTTGGATGCCGGTGCAGGAGACTGTGTTGTCTCGCTGGAATCGTTACTGCAAGCAACCATCAATAAAGCGACAAAAACCAGTATCAATATTTTTTTCATTTCATCTCTCCTTGTAATGAATAACCCATTATACGTTCAGGCGTTACGTAACTCTCGATAATGACATGCAAAAAAACTAACAGGTTGACACGGACACTTCCATCGTCTCAGTTTCCACCCAGTCGGTCACCGAGCCCTTTCAGCAGATCTCCGGTTTTTTCTTCGATCACCTTTTTATTTTCATCAGATATATTGATCTTCATCTTTTCTTCAAGATCACCAGTCAAACTGTCAATCTGTTTGCGCGCCCGGTCTATTGCCCCTTGTTGCAGCGACTGCAAATCGCTGAGTTCGCCGGAGAGCAGCCGCGCCAGAGCTGGTGACAGTTGTCCCGAGCTCTTCTGTGCGGTCGCCAGAATAACCTGTACTACCTTTTCAATCAATTCCGGCATAGTCAACCCGCCCTGCTCGTCGCCGAGATTGCGCAGCTCAATTTTCGGCAAGACCAGATTCAAAGAGGAATTCTGACCAAGGACTTCCAGATTGGCGTTGACCTGAACATCATCAAGGGAAAAATACGTGACAATGAATTTCTTGGCATCCTCCTTGACTGCTGGTGCCGGATCGTCTGTCGTCTTTCCGCCCTCTCCAGCCAGACTGCGTGCACGTTCCAGTAGCGGATTAATGTTGTTTTTATCGCCTTTTTGTTCAAGGTTAACACGGATACCACTGATCGCAATCTGTGGAATTGTTACTGTATCACTGAGCAAAGAGTTCAGTGATACGGCCATATTGGCATGGCCGAGCACAAGGAATTGTTGCGCTGAAAATCCCGCAGGATTAGCAATGGTCAGCTGGTTTAAGGTCGCTTCACCGCCCATAAAAGATATATCGACATTGCCGACCCGGGTGGCAACTCCAAGAGCTGTCTCACCCCCCTTCTCGATCCCTTTTTGCACGAGGGTGTCACTGTACATAATAACCGCTGCACCGGCAACCAGTACCAGCACTGATAATAGGGCAACTAATTTGGCGAACAACTTCATATTTCCCTCCAAAGATATCCAGCTTGATATGCAAACGATGAATTATCAGACCGTTTTTAAAAAAGGGTTGTATCTGTTCAGCACAGAATCGGGGATCCTATGTCAA
>JAGYPB010000011.1 GCA_018399135.1 Deltaproteobacteria bacterium
TGTCCAGAGCACCGGCCTGTTCACCGACTTCAATCATCTGACAGACCATGGGCGGGAAGACACCTGATTCCTTGAGGGGTTCGGCGATAGTTTTACCTTCGCTGATACTGCTGCGCACTTTTTTAATCGCATCCTCGACGGTACGGTTACCGGCGGTCTTGGCAACAATATCCAGGCCATCGAGGATCGGCACACCACTGGAGATCATGGTTGACATGGTACGAGCAAATTTGGCCACGGCAACCTTGCGGATCAGCATCCCGAAAACCGGCAGTTTGAGCGCCCAACGGTCAAAAGCCCGGCGCCCCTTGTCGGTAGCATAGATCTTTTTGATAATAAAAATCGACAAAAAGAACAGCACCAGAATAATCACAATGTAATTCTGGATCAGGTTACTAATGTTGATAACTATCTGGGTTGGTACCGGCAACGCGCCGCCGAAATCGGCAAAGATTTTTTCAAAAGCCGGAATAACAAAAATGAGAATAACGGCAATAACGACGACCGCAATACCGACAATGGTGGTCGGATAGGTCATGGCACTCTTGACCTTTTTCTTCAGCTTCTGGGCTTTTTCAATATAGACGGCCAGACGGTTAAGAATGGTATCAAGAATACCACCAACTTCACCGGCAGCGACCAGGTTAACATAAAGATCATTGAACGCTTTCGGGTGTTTGCGCAGGGCGTCCGCAAAGGTAGAGCCGGATTCAACATCTGACTTCACTTTGAGCAGCACGTCCTTGAAGGTTTTATTGGGTTGCTGATTGGAAAGGATATCCAGACACTGTACCAGCGGCAAACCGGCATCGATCATGGTGGCAAACTGACGGGTGAAGACAACAATGTCTTTGGTGGTGATCTTCGGCTGCAAAAAGCTGATATTGATATCGGCATTGAGACCACCGGCACTCTTGACTTTAGTTGCTTGAATCCCCTGGCGCCGCAGACTGGCCGTCACTGCCCCTTCGCTGGCTGCTTCCATGGTACCCTTATGAGTTTTTCCGTCTTTCGACCGGCCTGTCCAGGTGAACTTCGGCATGGTCCTCCCCTTTCACATTTGGCTGTTTCGGGCTTTCACAGTGATCTGTTACATCATCCGATCGGGACTGATGGTACGTTTACGGCTTAACACCGACTGCGGATTGGCAAACATCTGGCGCAGCTCATCCGGGTCATGGGAACGGGTCAGAGCATCATCCTCGGTAATCTGACGACCGTGAGCCAGCAGGAACAGGGACTGGTTCATGGTCTGCATGGCAAATTTGTCCTGGCCGATCTGCATCTGCGAATAGATCTGGTGGATTTTATCTTCACGAATCAGGTTACGAATCGCCGCATTGGGTACCATTACCTCCAGCGCCATACATCGCCCTTTACCGTTAGCTTTAGGCAGCAGAGCCTGAGACAAAACTCCTTCGAGCACGAAAGAGAGTTGAGTACGTACCTGGGATTGCTGGTTGGTAGGAAAGACGTCGATGATGCGGTTCATTGTCTGTACACAAGAGTTGGTATGCAAGGTGGCAAAGCACAAATGACCGGTTTCAGCGATGGTCAGTGCTGCCTCGATCGTTTCGATATCGCGTAATTCCCCGAGCAGAACAACATCGGGATCCTGACGCAGAATATACTTGAGAGCCTTTTTAAATGAGCTGGTATCTGCGCCGACTTCACGCTGATTAACCAGACATCCTTTATGCGCGTGGATATATTCGATGGGATCTTCAATGGTGATGATATGCTCGTTGCGTTCGGAGTTAATCGCATCGATGATCGCCGCCAGGGTGGTGGTTTTACCACTACCGGTAGGCCCGGTCACCAAAACCAGGCCCCGTGGTTTTTTCGACAAGCTCTTGACAACAGCCGGCAGTCCAAGAGCGTCAAAGCCTTTGATCTCAAAGGGAATGGCGCGAAAAGCCCCGGCCACCGCCCCGCGTTGAACGAAAACATTGCCACGGAAACGTGACAGGCCTTTAACACCAAAGGACAGGTCTAGTTCATTTTCATCCTCAAAGCGGCTTTTCTGGGCATCTGTGAGCACACTGTAACAGAGTTGTTTGGTATCAGCTGCCGACATTTTCGGCAGATCAAGTGGCGCCATCTTTCCGTCGATGCGAGTCTGCGGCGCACTACCAGTCGAAATATGCAGGTCAGATGCCCCCTGCTCAATCATCGTTTTAAGTAACTGATGCATATTTGCCATACGGTTAACCCCCGGTTATTTTCCACTGTCGTTTACCCACACTACCCACTACCCACTACCGAGTATACTCTCCCCTTAACTATCCGCAATTGTCGTCCGCAACACCTCTTCTAACGTCGTTACGCCTTCTGCCATCTTTGTGAGTGCTGCCTGGCGCATGGTTTTGACCCCCAGCCGCATCGACTCTTCCTTGATTTCGGCAGTATTTGCCCCTGCCAGGATTGCCTCGCGAATTGGTTCAAACATCGGCATGACCTGGTAAAAACCAACACGACCCCGGTAACCGGTATCATTGCACTCTGCGCATCCACGCCCTTTGTAAACGGTCATTTTGCGCGCTTCATCCTCAGACAAACCAGCAGTAGTAAGGGCTTCGAGCGGGTGCTTAACCGGTTCCTTGCAAGCCGCGCAAACACGGCGGCCAAGACGCTGAGCAGAAATCAGATTGACCGCTGAAGCGACCAGAAATGGCTCAATCCCCATATTCAGCAGACGATTGACGGTACTGGGCGCATCGTTGGTGTGCAGGGTCGACAGAACCAGGTGACCGGTGAGAGCGGCTTTTACGCCAATCTCTGCGGTCTCGAAATCTCGAATCTCACCGATCATGATAATATCGGGATCCTGTCGCAAAAAGGCCCGCAGCGCAGCAGCAAAGTTAAGACCAATTTCCTCATGCATCTGCACCTGATTGATGCCGGCAAAGTTGAATTCGACAGGGTCTTCTGCCGTTGAGATATTTTCACTGACTTTGTTCAATTCCGACAGGGCCGAGTAAAGGGAAACGGTTTTACCACTACCTGTTGGCCCGGTTACCAGCACCATGCCAAAAGGTTTGTGAATTTCATGTTTGAACCACTTCAGCGCCTGTTCTTCATAGCCGAGTTTTGTCATATCGAGCTGCAGATTGCTTTTATCCAGCAGTCGCAGAACAACTTTTTCGCCAAACAGGGTCGGCAGGCAGTTGACCCGATAATCCATTTCCTGATTACGTGCCATCTTGATTTTAATCCGCCCATCCTGCGGCAGCCGGCGCTCGGCAATATCAAGATTGGCCATGATTTTCAAACGGGACGTGATCGCATTTTTCAATTTACGTGGTGGCTTCATCACCTCATAAAGGACACCATCGATCCGATAACGCACCCGGAACATATGCTCGTAAGGCTCAATATGGATATCCGACGCTTTCTTTTTAATGGCATCGGTAAGAATCAGGTTGACGAGCTTGACAACCGGTGCGTCCTCACTGGCTTTTTCCAACTCATTGATATTTTCAAGATCTTCATCACCAACCAGTTCCAGATCGATGTCATCGAATTCACCCAATGCATCAGCCATGGAGGCTGACTGATCATAATAAATATCAATCGCGTCCTTAATAGCCGCTTCAGCGGCAACAACAACTTCAACATTATAGCCGGTCATGAATTTGATATCATCGATGGCAAAAATATTGGAGGGGTCGGACATGGCAACAATCAGGGTCGAACCCGCACGATTGATCGGTAATAGCTGATATTTTTGTGCTACCTCTGCTGGAACCAGTTTAATGACAGCAGGATCAACATCAAATTCTTTTAAATCGATGGAAGGAACACCGTAGTGTTTGGAGAGAAAAGTGGCAAGATCGTGCTCCTGAACGTAGCCCAGTTGGATCAGCGCTGCCCCCAGACGTATTCCCTCGCGTTTCTGTTCAGAAATTGCTTTTGCCAGTTGATCATCGGAAATCATCTGGTTTCTGATCAGCAACTCACCCAGCCGGCTGACGCTCATATACCGCTATTCCTTTCTCATTTATTTAGTACAAGTAATGTATCTGTTCAGCCCCGGATCGGGAATCACGCTTTTCGTCATCCATGACCGCTTGTTGTCGCCGTCCTTGGCGACAAACACCCTTGCCACAGGAACCCCGATCCTGCGCAAGGATTACAGCTGAATAGTTACCCTTTTGTTAAGTTACTCAGTATCTTTATCGTACCAGTAAAGATGATAGTGTTTTTTTATTCCCTGAATTTCTGAGGTTTTTAACGGTATGAACATATGCCCGGATAACCCACGTGAACGTACCGCATGAACTAGCGCTGTGCCGGCTTTGAATATACCATATCATATATTAATGCGCTACCTTTAATATTCCCTCCAATGGGAGAAAATCCAAAAACTCTCCATGCAGGCCGACAGAAGTCGTATTCACCAACAAATCCGCATGGTCACCGCCGATGAAAAATCTGTTGAAGAATAAGGAACAGCAATCAATTTGCTGTGTTCCGCCGGACTGAAAGCCGGCAACCAGATCGACAGCACGGGAAGATGACGATTTGTAACCGTTATCCGTTGCACTCCTGCTGACAACAGTGCTTGAACTGCAGCCCGACAGGCGCCACCGGCACCCAACAGCAATACCCGCTTTCCCGCTGGAGAAAAAACCGAGTTCCTTCTGAGCAGAGCGGATAAACCCGCCAGGTGAGTCAGTATTATAACCAGTCAACCTGCCATTGTTGTTCACCACCGTGTTAACTGGCAAGCCAATAATCTGCAAGGCCTGCGGATCAACCTCGTCCAGTAAAGGAATAATCGCTTCTTTGTGTGGAATGGTAACGTTGACACCTTTAATGGCAAGAACTTTAACGCAGCAACAGCGTATTAGCCAGTTTATCTGAAGTCACATGAAAAGGGACATAGGTCGCATCGATAGCGCAGTTGTTAAAAGCGGCGTTGTGCATCAGCGGTGACAGTGAGTGCGCCACCGGATCACCAAAAACACCATAAACGGCTGTTTTTCCCGTCACTTCATGCATCACTCACAAATTCCCTTAGTATGAGTTTGCGGATCAAGATACTCCTGATATTGCACTACCTGTACACGTTGCAAGATCTGTCGTGCCGTTAAAACATCGACTGCGATAGCAGCAGACAACTCATCAACATCAACAAAGGAGCGTTCATCACGCAATCGTTCTATAAAATAAACCCTTAATTTTTCGCCATAAATCAGGCCACTATAATCGAGGATATGGACCTCGATGGAAAGATCCTGGCGACCAAAAGTCGGACAGCTCCCGATATTAATCACACCGCCATATTCAAGATCACCATGTCGCACCTTGACCACATACACCCCGGACGCGGGAATCACTTCTTTTTCAGTGATTAAATTAGCCGTGGGAAAGCCCAACTCACGACCCCGCTTAAAACCGCTGACTACCTCACCAAAGAAGTTGTAATGGCGTCCCAGCAGGGGCAACACTTCTGCCACCTGGCCAGCGGCAATAAGCTGGCGAATACGGGTTGAACTGTAAGGGTGACCATCGGCTCCCACCGGTTGCAATATGTCGACGTCAACACCCCTGCCGGCACAAAAATGGCGTAGAAAATCAGAATCGCCCCGGCGCCCCTTGCCAAAGGCATAATCATAACCAACAACCAGCTTTTGAGCTGCTAACCTGCCAAGCAAAACAGTATCAACAAACTCTTCCGGTGACTGTAGAGCAAAAGACCGGTCAAACGGAATTTCAACCAGCCAATCAACATGAGAAGCAGCAATCAATCGTCGTCGCTCTTCCCTGGTGTTGAGCAGCAATGGGGCTTTATCCGGAGCAAGAACCTTAAGAGGATGCGGATAAAAAGTGCAGACAACGGATGCTAATTGATCGTTGCGGGCAATTTCCACCAAACGGCGAAACAGGGCGCGATGACCCAGATGAACTCCATCAAAATTACCCAGGGTAACCACACTGGGAGCAAAAAAATCAGGAATGTCTTTCAGGGAATCAATAATTTTCACAGCACAAAGCACCCTTTAAAAATCGTAACTATTCAGCTATGGCCTTGCCGCAGAACCCCTTATCCGGTGCTGAACAGATACTAAAAATCAACAATAACAATGTCTTGGATAGTACCGATTGTATACTGCCGGTGACAAGGCTTAAATAGGGTCAACACCATAAAAAAGGGCGAACCGTTACCGATCCGCCCTATAAATATCAACTATTTAGTGTTGATTATTCAGTTGAGCTGGGAATCATCGACTTCAAGTATTCACGGTTAAGCTTGGCAATAAACTTGACGCTGATCCCTTTTGGACAAGCAGCTTCACACTCATAGTGGTTGGTACAGTTGCCGAATCCTTCTGACAAAATAGCTTCCGTCATTGCTTTGACGCGACGCTTGGCTTCCGGTTTACCCTGGGGAAGCACGGCAAGCTGGGCAACCTTGGCACTGGTAAACAGCATAGCTGAACTGTTCGGGCAAGCGGCAACACAGGCACCACAACCGATACACTCGGCGGCGTCCATGGCATAGTCAGCAACAGGTTTACCAACCAGCAACGCATTACCATCAGCGATGCCACCGGTGTGACAAGAGGTGTAGCCGCCAGCCTGCATAACGACATCAAGAGCAGTACGATCAACAATCAAGTCTTTGTGAATCGGAAAGGCTCTGGCTCGCCAGGGCTCGATGAAGATCTCATCACCATCATTGAATTCACGCATGTGCAACTGGCAAACCGTTGTCTGCTCTTGCTGACCATGGGGACGGCCATTGATAACCTGTGAACACATACCACAAATACCTTCACGGCAGTCGTGATCAAAAGCGATCGGGTCATCACCTTTTTTAATCAGGTCGTCATTTACCTCATCAAGCATTTCAAGAAATGACTGATCGGGGCTGACATTGGCCGCCTTATAGGTCTCCAGTTTTCCACTGTCTTCCGGCCCATTCTGGCGCCATACATGCAATGTAAGATCCATTATTTATAACTCCTTACGGCAAGTTTGACGTTTTCGAATTTCAGGGGCTCCTTGTGCAGTTCGGGAGCCTTGCCAACGCCTTTGAATTCCCACGCAGCGGAATAGCAGAAGTCTTCGTCATTCCGCATCGCTTCGCCATCGTCCGTCTGATGCTCGACACGGAAGTGACCACCGCAGGATTCTTCACGGTGCAGGGCATCGGTTGCCATCATTTCTGAGAACTCAAGGAAATCTGCCAAACGCCAGGCATTCTCAAGTTGCTGGTTGAGCTCCATGGCACCACCAGTGACATTTACGTTGGTCCAGAATTCTTCACGGATTTCCGGAATCCGCTTAAGGGCATGTTTGAGACTGGCATCGCTTCTGGCCATGCCGACATCTTCCCACATGACGTTTCCAAGGGCACGGTGCAGTTCGCCGACAGTCTTTTTCCCTTTGATCGACAGCATTTTGGAAATTTCCTGCTGTACGCTCTCCTGCGACTCTTTGAAGGCGTCATGATCGGTCTTGATCTGACCGGGAGTAATTGAGGTCAGATAAGGGGCGATGGTGTAAGGAATAACGAAGTAACCATCTGCAAGTCCCTGCATCAATGCCGAAGCACCGAGGCGGTTGGCGCCGTGGACCGAGAAGTTGGCTTCACCGAGAACAAACAGACCGGGAATATTGCTCATACACTGATAATCAACCCACAAACCACCCATGGAATAGTGCGGTGCAGGATAAATACGCATGGGACGCTCGTAACCATCCTCGGCGGTGATTTTATAGTACATATCGAAGAGGTTGCCGTAACGTTCGGCGATGGTCGATTGTCCAAGACGATCGATGGAGGCCTTGAAGTCGAGGAAAACGCCGCGCTTGCTCTCACCAACGCCACGACCATCATCACAAGCTTCCTTGGCCGCACGGGATGCGATATCACGCGGAGCCAGGTTGCCAAAAGAAGGATACTTACGCTCAAGAAAGTAATCACGGTCCTGTTCAGAAATTTCTGATGGATGCTTGTTCGTATCTTCTGCTTTTTTGGGAACCCATACGCGGCCATCATTACGCAAGGATTCAGACATCAGCGTCAGCTTCGACTGCTTGTCACCATGCTGCGGAATACAGGTCGGGTGAATCTGGGTATAGCAGGGGTTGGCCATGTAGGCGCCCTTTTTGGTCGCTCTCCACTTGGCGGTAACACTACAACCCATGGCATTCGTTGACAGGTAGAAAACGTTGACAAAACCACCGGTGGCCAGCACAACGGCATCGCCCCAGTATGACTCGATTTCACCGGTCACCAGATTGCGACAGGTGATCCCTTTGGCGGCACCATCAACAACCACCAGGTCAAGCATTTCACGGCGTGCAAACATGTTGACCGAGCCATTTTTAATCTGCCGGGAAAGAGCCGAATAGGCGCCCAACAGCAACTGCTGACCCGTCTGTCCGCGGGCATAAAATGTGCGGGAAACCTGAGCACCACCAAAGGAGCGGTTGTCGAGATAACCGGCATAATCGCGGGCAAAAGGTACGCCCTGGGCAACACACTGATCGATAATGTTGTTGGATACCTGGGCCAGACGCCAGACGTCAGCTTCACGAGCGCGGAAGTCGCCACCCTTGACAGTATCGTAGAACAGGCGATATACGCTGTCGCCATCGTTCGGATAATTTTTTGCAGCGTTGATCCCGCCCTGAGCGGCAATGCTGTGAGCGCGGCGCGGGCTGTCCTGATAACAGAAGGCCTCAACGTTGTAGCCAAGCTCACCTAACGAAGCCGCTGCGGCACCACCGGCAAGACCGGTACCGACAACGAGAATCTTGAACTTACGCTTGTTTGCGGGATTGACCAGCTTCATATCAAAGCGGTGTTTGTCCCAGGTAGTTTCAATCGGACCTGTAGGTGCTTTTCCGTCTAATATCACAATAAGCCCCCTTAATTCACAATGCGAGCGAGAATAAACAAAGGAATGGCGATATACGCCAGACCATACACGATAGCCAGTACTTTACCGATAGAAATCACCTTGTCCTGGCTCGGGCCAGTGCTCAAGCCGAAAGTCTGAACCCAGCTTGAAATGCCGTGGGCCAGATGCAGCAGCAGAGCGATCATCGCAACAATGTAAATCAGTGAAATGAAAACCTTCTGGAAACTGAAAACCATCATGCTGTAAACATCGAGGCGTGAGGCGGCATCAAGGGGAAGATTAACCGCCGATATTGACGGATTCGTAACCTGAAGCGTGAAGTGAAGCAGATGGTAGAGCAAAAATGCCAGAATAATCAGACCGGTGAAGATCATGGTCTTGGCAGAGAAACTCGTGACCAGGGTTTTTTCGATAGCATAGGGGTCGGGCGTGGCAGCCTTGTTCTCCATATACAGCTGAATACCGAAAGTAATATGGATGGCAAACAGAGCCACCATACCCAAACGGAATAACCAGACCAGAGGACCGAGATCGTGCAGCGCCTTGGCATAGGCATTAATACTGTCGGCGCCCGCAAAAACCGACAGATTGCCGATCAGATGGACTGTAATAAACGCGATCAGTAACAGACCGGTTACAGCCATCAGAATCTTTTTTCCCACAGTGTTCGTTAACAGATTCATAGTTCATTTCCCTCGAGAGTGTGAATGATTGCCAATGAAGGGTTCTTTCCCGAATTCAATCAGCGTTGTTCAGCTCCTGCGCCTACCGGTCAGGCCCGGCCCTTCTCTCCTCCTGAAAACAAGCCTTGTACCACTGCCCCGGCGGTGCGCGCCAGGAATCAATCCTCCTGTCCATGTGACATCCTTTCGGTGTCGTTCAATCCATTGCAAAGCCCTTAAGCCACTTTCCGGACGATCTATGTAAACAGTATACTGTATACTAAACATTGTTATAAATTTAAACAAAAAAAACCGTGGTTTGGTAATTTCTAATCACAACCAATGTCCCGCTAATGGTCAAACCTCCGGCAATAGAAACATTCTTCAGCGCTAAGGGCTGATCATCAGGTCGTTTTCTGTAGTGCTACAATTTTATCGAGTCCCTGTGTCAGGATCTCGCCCTTCTGCTGCGCCGCTACCAATTTCGACCGGTCTTTTTTGAGCACTTCAGCCGGAGCATTCCGGACAAACTTCTCGTTGCCCAGCTTGCGGGTAAAAAAATCAATATCCTTCCGGACCTTCTCAATCTCCTTCTTCAAGCGAAGCTCTTCTTCCGCAAGATCAATCAACCCGGTCAAAGGGATCAGCACCTCGACACTGCCGGCTACCTGGGTTGCCACATCCTGAGGGCGCTCGACAGCCACACCGACAATCATCTCCTCTACCCGCGCCAGACTGCTGATCGCGGCTTCGCCGGCGCGAATGATCTGTACGGTGGCCTCATCTTTACAGTCAAGCAGAACCTTGATCTTCTGCCCCGGCGATAGATCGAGTTCACCACGCACATTGCGGATAGCAGAAACAATCGCCATGATCATCTCCATCCGGGCAACCGCTTCGGTATCTATAGCGACACCGCTACCGGTGGGGAAATCTGCCATCATAATGGATTTATTGGGGCGCTGCCCCGGCAAAGCCTGCCAGATTTCTTCGGTAACAAAGGGCAGAATTGGATGCGCCAGGCGCAACAGGCCTTCCAGAACAGTAAAAAGCACCATCTGGGTTTCGCGGCGCGCCTGGGGATCGTCACCGTTAAGGGGTTGTTTGCTGAGTTCCACATACCAGTCACAAAATTCGTGCCAGGTAAAAGTATAGAGAATAGAAGCGGCTTCGTTGAACTTATACTCCGTTAAGGCCTGATTCATCTGCACGGCGGTTTGATCAAAGCGATGGAGAATCCACTGCTCGGCAGGAGCCAATTCTGCCTTGGACAGGTCAATGCCGGCCGGGTCAAAATCTTCAAGATTCATCAGCGCAAAACGACTGGCATTCCACAATTTATTGACAAAATGCCGATAGCCACTGATCCGGTCAGTAGACAGGCGGATATCACGTCCCATGGCAGCAAAAGCACAAAGAGTAAAGCGGAAGGCATCAGCACCATATTCATCGATAACGATCAAGGGATCGATAACATTGCCCTTACTTTTACTCATTTTCTGCCCCTGGGCGTCACGCACCAAGGCATGGATATACACTTCTTTGAAGGGAACTTCGTCCATAAAACGCAGTCCCATCATCATCATCCGCGCAACCCAGAAGAACAGGATATCAAAGCCGGTGACCAGGCAACTGGTGGGGTAAAACTTTGCCAGAGCCGGGGTTTTCTCCGGCCACCCCATGGTGGAAAAAGGCCACAGCGCTGATGAAAACCAGGTATCGAGCACATCGGTTTCCTGCGTAATAGCGTTGCTGCCACAGTGTTGACAGGTGCTGATATCCTCAATCGACACGCTGATCTGGTCACAATCGGAACAGAACCATGCGGGAATACGATGCCCCCACCAGATCTGGCGACTGATACACCAGTCCTGGATGTTGTACATCCACTCATAATAGGTTTTTTCCCATTGACGGGGAATGATCGCTGTTTGTCCGTTTTCAACTGCGGCAATAGCCTGCTCGGCCAGTGGTTTGACGGCGACATACCACTGCTTGCTCATATAGGGTTCGATAACCGCATGGCAGCGATAACATTCCCCCACCGCATGGGTGTAATCTTCAACCTTATCGAGCAAATCTAACGCGTCAAGATCAGCGACAACCTGCTTGCGCGCCTGCGCTGCCGACAACCCCTGATAGCTGCCTCCATTTTCATTAATACAGCCTGAGTCATCGAGCACATTGATAAACTCCAGATCGTGGCGCTTGCCAACAGCAAAATCATTGAAGTCATGGGCCGGGGTCATTTTAACGGCACCACTGCCAAATTCCTTATCGACATATTCGTCCGCGATGATGGGAATTTCACGATTCACCAGCGGCAGCATCACCGTCTTGCCGATCAGGTCACGATATCGCTCATCATCGGCGGCAACAGCAACCGCTGAATCGCCCAGCATGGTTTCCGGGCGTGTGGTTGCTACCACCAGATGACGGTCGCTACCAATCACCGGATAACGCAGGTGCCAAAGGTGCCCTTTTTTGTCATCATGTTCCACTTCCAGATCTGACAAGGCCGTATGACAACGTGGACACCAGTTAATCAGGCGGTTATCACGGTAAATCAACCCATCATTATAAAGGCGCACAAAAACTTCCCGCACCGCTGTCGATAAGCCGTCGTCCATGGTGAAACGTTCGCGCTGCCAATCACAGGAAGCACCAAGACGCTTGAGTTGGTTGATAATCTGGCCACCGGAAGTCTCGCGCCATTGCCATACCCGCTCGATAAAAGCTTCACGGCCCAGCTCATGACGATTCAACCCTTCGGCGTGGAGCTGTTTCTCCACCACATTCTGAGTCGCAATACCGGCATGGTCAGTTCCAGGCATCCATAACACCTCATAGCCACACATGCGCTTCCAGCGACAGAGGATATCCTGCAGGCTGTTATTCAGGGCGTGCCCCATATGCAGGACACCGGTGACATTGGGTGGGGGAATAACGATGGAGTAAGCCGGCTGCTTCGAATCATCCCGGGCGCAGAAATCTCCGCGCTGTTCCCAGATATCAAACCATTTCTGTTCAATCAGTGCCGGTTCGTAAGCCTTGGGTAATGCTAAGCTCATTGTATGTACGTCCTTTTTATTACTATAAAATTGATATGATTTTAATCAGGCGGGAAGTTACCGGTGGGACAATAAAGCGGGGAGGCAAAAGATGTCAAGACCTCCTTTACCTCCCCACGCAAGCGCTGCCTGTTTTCTCAGATGCCTGGATAAACATCAGCGGATCAGGCTTCTCCGCGCTTGATTTTTTCGATTTCGGCACGGATCATGGTCTCTGCCAGATCGGGAACAACCTCCCAAACGGTCTGCTCCAGCATCTCGCGCGCCAACCGTTCAATCACCGGACCTGCTACCTTTTCAACAATCTTTGCAACTTCCTCTTCCGGAAGTTGGCGAAGCTGCTCTTCAATGGCCTCTGCGGATGGCCCCGAATCAATTGCGGCAAGCGGAGGAGTGACGAAAGAAGTTACCGGAGGAACTTCCGGGGTATCATCAAAACGACCGGTATCTGCCGTGATTTCATCAACATCGTCAATTTCAGCCGACCTCGTCATTTCTTCATATTCTTCATATTGCTCTGGTTCTATCTCTTCGAGATCTGCTGCTTCGAGCTCAGTTTCAACATTGTCCTCAGTGGCACTAGTCACGGCTTCTGACTCTTCAGTAACAGTCATTGGTGTCTCGACAGCACCAGGGAAAAGATCATCATCACGCCTGCCGAGTGATTCTTCGGCTTCATTTTCATCAACCACAGGTTCCTGGGGATCTTCAAGAAGAGTATCGCTGTCGACGATTGAGGATTGAACGAATGATGTTTCATCCGACGCAGCGACAAGGGTTTCATTTTCCTCAAGCACGTCACCCTCGGTCAGCTCCAGGATCTCATCATCGATTGTTTCCTCATCCGGCTCAAAAGTAAAAGCATCAGCGTCTGCAGACACTTCATCTTCATCTTCATCTTCAACCTCAACTTCTTCGGCTGCAGTCAAATCGATAAAAGTCGTAGAGTCCTCGATCAGATCTTCCTCCTGTTCGAGATCCTCTTCCATTATTTCCGGTTGCTCATGAGTCGCGTCAACTGCAGCAGCTCTGTGGTTGTTCTCTTCCAGGCTATTTTGAGCCTCAAATGCGAAAGGAGGAGCCGATTCATCCTCTTGCATGACGACAGTTCCATCGGTCTCATCGGTCTCATCGGTCTCTTTTAGTACGACCTCTTCATGGCTGGCAGGTTGATCATCAATGAATTCGACATCATCATCTGAATCAGCAGGTAATGGTTCAAACTCCGACGCTTCCGGTTCTTCTGCTGGCGAGGCAGACAAGGGAGCAGACACATAGGGAGCAAGCTGCTCCGGGGTCAAGCCCTGGGGTGGCTCGTAAACATCATCATCTTCTGGACCTTGGGCAGAATAGTCTGCTGACTCATCTTCATCCTGATCACTGGCAGCAAGCAACTCCTGCGGCTTGAGATCTTCCTCTTCAAAAGAAACCTCACCCCACAGTTCGCTATCAGCTTCTACCACCGGGTCAGGAGTTTCAGCCAGGTCAGCAGGCTCAGCGATAAACTCATCAGTAGCGCTGAAGTCATATGCCTCGGCTGTTGTCGGCTCTTCATCGTCCACAGTAGCCATCAATGGTGCGGAATCCGTCTCTTCCAGCATGACGTCATCGGCAACATCGTTGCCGACCTCGTTGTCGGCAGCGGCAACAAGACGTAAAGGAGGCATCGCTAAAAGAGCCGTCACTTTATCGATCAGCGACTGTGATTCAAAAGGTTTGGTGAGCCAACCATCGGCACAGACATCCACCGCCCGGGCTTCATCGAAGGTTTCAAATGCACCGGGGAGCAACAACACTGAGGTGGTCCCCAGGTCGGGATGACTTTTTATCGCCCGACAAAGTTCGAAGCCATCTTTTCCAGGCATGACGATATCGGCAATCACCAGATCGGGCTTGAGGGTCAATACCAGATCATAGGCCTTGTCACCGTCACTGACGGTCAACAGCTCATAATCTTCCGTCGCGAAAATAATACCGACGACTTTTTGAATGGTAATACTGTCATCGGCCAGCAGCAGCTTCTTCTTCATTGAGCCTCCTTGCACCTGACAGCGTCAGGCAAATCGAGCCGTTTCCCCGGGTTATTCCCATAGCTAATTCATCAACATCCAGAATTTTAAAGGCCTGGTTTTGGTAATAAAATATTCCAACCTGCCAGGGCGCTTCACGTTCGCACGTGCACGCCAGGGATCCTTTATATTCAGCGACAATACGGCTGTTCGTTTGTGTCACAAAAGCCAAAAGTCCATATTCGGAGTCAACTAATACGTAACATTCTGTTTCCGGATGATGCTCCCGTGTGTCGACAGATCGGCCGGGAAGCAGTATCGGAACCAGGGTTGATTCATAAATAAGGACATGATTGATTCCCGCCGGCAGCAGTGGTAACGGAAAAGTCATGTTGCCCTGGACTATTTTGCGAATTTGAGTCAGAGGTACAGCATAGTCGAGATCACCCGTATGGAAAAGCCCAAAAGCGCTCATGGGCGATCCTGGTTGCTACCGTAAAACCGTTCTGGTTCAAATATCACAAACGGCACCCCCTCTGCCAGCATAACCTCCATATTGGCAAAATCCGCAGAGACCTTCAACAGAGGCGGAATCGTCGCCATGTTGAAGCTTTCTGCCAATACAAGCCCTTCTACCCGGTCAACAAGAAGTGCCCAGTTTCCTTCAGAGCTGCGCAAAACCAAGGCGCTTCGCTTAGCAAATTGAATAGCTGATACCAGCCCCAGCATCAGGGTTGGGTCAATGAGCGGGATGGCCGTATGACGAAAAGTCATGGCCGCAACAATACCGTGACGCAGATCACTGCGCTGTGAATCAAGTCGCCCCGACAACTGCTCCAGCACCTCAACAATATGATCCAGATCAATAACAAAACGGATGCCCGCCAGGGTAAACACCAGCCTCTTTGCAACGCTTCCGACCATGGTTCCTCACCAATTAAGGCATGTTCACTTTCTCAGCAAGCCCGGGGACGCTAACATAAAGATTAGAAAGTGTCAAGCTGATAGCTGATAAACAGCTACAGGACCTGCCAGGGTTGTGGTAAAAACAGCTGTCGATACAATGACAAGGCAAAGCGATCGGTCATCCCGGCAACAAAGTCAGCTACCGAAACGGCAAGACTGTCACCGTGGTAATTATGGCCACCGCAGGCCATAAACACCTCACGATTGTCCATAAAGTAGCCAAACAGCTGCCGCAATAAACCGGCCGCCTTATCAAACTCGGCCTGCACGCGTGGAGCCTGATAGACATGTTCAAACAACCAGCTGCGCAAGGCACAAATCGCCTGATCCATCTCGGCAGACAGCTGGACACCACCGCCTGACTGCAACGACTGGTGAATCAGATCAGTGACCATGGAATTGATGCGCTTCGAGTGCCGCTCACCAACGACCTTCACAATGTCTGCAGGAACATCTTCATGATGAATAATGCCACCTCGCAAGGCATCATCCAGGTCATGACTGACGTAGGCAATAATATCAGCCAGGCGCACTATCTGCCCCTCCAGAGTTTGTGCACGCTGGGCAATGACCGCGGACAACGCCCCTCCTTGGCCTTTGGAATGGTGAATAATTCCGTCACGCACTTCATGAGTCAAATTCAATCCGGCCCCGTCATTTTCAAGGACATCAACAACGCGCAGGCTTTGCTTGACATGATGAAAACCACCGGGTACCAATTCATTCAAAACCCGTTCGCCGGCGTGGCCAAACGGGGTATGCCCAAGATCATGAGCCAGGGCAATCGCCTCGGTGAGATCCTCGTTCAGTTGCAGCGCACGCGCCACTGTTCGTGCAACCTGTGCCACCTCGAGGGTATGGGTTAAACGAGTCCGATAATGATCACCTTCTGGGGAAAGAAAGACCTGGGTTTTATATTTGAGACGACGAAACGCTTTACTGTGCAGAATACGATCACGGTCATGCTGAAAAACGGTGCGAATGGTACATACTTTACCTGGACGCAAACGACCCTTACTGTTTAAACTGCAACAGGCACCAGATGAAAGGCGTTCCATTTCGTTTTTTTCTTGTATTTCTCTTATCATCAAAAACGCCTTAAACAGCTAAAAAATAATTATTTCGATAATATCATTCAATTCTTCTTGATTTTTAGCTGCAGGATGTTCTAGTTAACAACAATGACAATTTTTTTCCGTTAAAAATTTGCTTACAGATAAAAACAGCAAACTTAACCAATATCAAAAGGAGAGTTAAAAAGCATGTCGACCATCATGAAAATGGCAGCTGATATAATAGCAGCTCACGCATCAACAACACCGATGACCAAGGAAGAATTAATCGCCGAACTGACCGAGGTTCATGCTGCTCTGGCAGCACTGGAAAAAGGAGAAATCGTTGCGGCTGAACAACATGATGAATCGGCACCCGCTATCAGTCGTAAAAAAGCCTTTGGTAAAGACATGATCTATTGCATGATCTGTGGCAAGGGATTTAAAACCCTGTCACGCCATTTAAAAACGGCCCATGGCATGACAGCTGGTGAATATCGTAAAACCTATGATATCCCCCGCACCCAATCTCTGGCAGCCAAAAATTACTCGGAAAGTCGCCGACAAATGGCGGTTGACCGTGGTCTCGCTGACAATCTGGCAAAAGCGCGCGCCAATCGCGGCAAAAAGTAACGGGAACGGCACAATAATACCCCAAGGGACTGGCTAATAAGGCCATTCCCTTGGGTTCAGGTATGGTTTTGCCCTATTCAAGCTGAAAGAACACTTCCTTCAGAACGACCCCCTGACTGTCCTCAACAACCACCGACCACTGACCATTCCACTGAGGCAAGAAGCGCTTTGAAGAGAAGGTTCGCCAGTCTGCGGACTGCACCGATAATGTAACCCGCGCCATTTCCTGATCTTCATAGAACCAGACATGGGTTATCTGCGTCGGCTCGACAGCTCCAAGAATACGGGTAAAGCAGTACAATTTACCGTAATCGGCAGGATAAACTTCGATACTGTCGACCGGCATCCGATTTTCTATCGCCGTGGTGATCGTGACATCGACAACATCAAGCTCTGATGCATGAACGGAAAAAGCAAAAAAAACTACAGTGCAACAAACAACAAACAACAATATTTTTTTCATCATCATCCAACCCCTTAACTGTCAGGGAACACTAGGTTCCGGCCTGATAGCGGACAAAAAACTTTCCCCAGATAAGCATTCTAGTCCAAAATTCTCAGCAAGGGTAGCGCCAAGATCAGCAAAACTGTCACGCACTCCCAGGTTTATTGTGTTGCCGAGTGTCGGCGAATATGCCAGCAAGGGCACATACTCTCGCGTGTGATCGGTTCCGGGAGTCGTCGGGTCACAGCCATGATCAGCGGTAAGCACCAGCAGATCATCCCGTTCAAGTCTCTCCAGAAGTCGCGGTAACCAGCGATCTACCTCGACCAGAGCCGCAGCAAACCCATCAGCATCGCGACGATGTCCATATACCATATCAAAATCCACAAGATTTGCCATGATCAGACCGCAAGAAGTCCGGTCCATAGCCAGGAGAATCTCCGCCATTCCCATAGTGTTATCTACCGTCGGAATATTCTGTGACAACCCTCTTCCCGCAAAGAGGTCGCCAATTTTACCGATGCCACAGGTTGGTATCCCCTTTTTGTGAAACAAATCCAGAATGGTGTCCGCAGGTGGCAGGCAAGGGAAATCATGGCGACCGGATGTTCGATAAAAGGTACCGGAACTCTCACCACGAAATGGCCGGGCAATAACGCGACAGATATTGTAAGGTTGCAGGGCTTCAAATGTAGTACGACAAAGATCATATAGCTGCGCCGGAGGAATAATTTCTTCGTGGGCAGCAATCTGAAAAACGGAATCGGTACTGGTATAAACAATAGGTCGCTTGCTGCGCAGATGTTCTTCGCCAAGATCGCGCAGAATATCGGTACCACTGGCGGCAATGTTCCCAAGGGGACTGACACCGGCAATGGCCGTAAAGAGATCCATTATTTCCGCGGGAAAGCCGGAAGGATAGGTAGCAAAGGAATGTTGCAGCACCACACCTGTCAACTCCCAATGACCGGTGACCGAGTCCTTTCCGGTACTGCGCTCCGCCATTTTACCCCAACAGGCCAGGGGTGTTCGAACAGCAGCAACCCCCGCAAGGGGCACGATACAGCCAAGGCCAAGCCGCCCCAGCTGCGGCAGTTCAAGCCCGCCCACCCTGGCAGCGACATGTTGCAACGTAGCGGCACCTTGATCGCCATAGGCAGCGGCATCCGGCAGTGCGCCAACACCGACGCCATCGAGAACAATCAGGACGACCCGTTTATACATACCCCTCCTTATAAAGCTGTGGACGCGATCATTTCATTGACAATATGAACACCGGAGCTGGTACCGATCCGGGTTGCACCGGCAGCCATCATTTCCTGACAGGAACTCAAGGTGCGAACACCCCCGGCCGCCTTGACCCCGATCCTGCCTCGGGCCGTTTGCGCCAACAATTGCACATCATCAACCTGAGCCCCGGATGGGGCAAAACCGGTCGAGGTTTTCACAAAAGCTGCTCCAGCTTTCATGGTAGCCTGGGTGGCAGCTATTTTTTGCACTGTGTCAAGATAACAACATTCAATAATGACCTTGACACTGGCATGATGGGCAGCCATCACGACCTGGGCAATTTCTTCCTCGAGAAGATCAGGACGATTTTCCAGCAGATGACATAACGCAATCACCATGTCAATCTCTTGTGCCCCTATGGCCACCAGGTCCGCAGTTTCCTGTACTTTTTGGCGCAGGCTATGGTAACCGCAAGGGAAACCAACAACGCTGCCAACTTTCACCGCCGAACCATATAAACGCCGGGTCGCCAGAGAAACATGTAATGGCGGGACGCAGACCGAGGCAAAACCGTACTCTACAGCTTCTTCACACAACTCAATCACCTGCAGCGAGCTGGCTGTTGGAGTCAACAAGGTGTGATCAATCAGGCTCGCAAGATCGGCTGGAGAGCAGCCTTCAGGTACGATAATCGGCATTGATTTTTACGTACTCATAATTGAGGTCAGAAGTATAATAGCTCGCTTCTCCTGATCCCAGATGAAGATTGATGGTGACAACAAAGCTTTCTTTTTTCAGTATTCTACTTGCCATCGCTTCGTTTTCAGGGCCGATTGCTACCCCGGAAGAAACAATCGGAATGTCATCAAAACTGATATCAATACAATGCTGATCGAGCTGAATGCCGGAGTAGCCGACCGCAGCAATAATCCGCCCCCAATTGGCATCTTCACCGAAAAAAGCGGTTTTTACCAGAGAAGAAGTTGCCACCGCGCGAGCGGCTGTACGTGCATCGTCAGCGTCTTTAGCCCCAACAACCTTGATCTGCACCATCTTGGTTGCCCCTTCGCCGTCGCGGACAATCATTTTGGCAAGGTCCAGCATCACCCGATGCAGATGATCGGCAAAGACTGCTGCCGCATCAGTGCCCGGATGAATCAGGTCGCCACCGGCAGCACCATTGGCAAGCAGCAGAACCGTATCGTTGGTCGAGGTGTCGCCGTCAACGGTAATTGAGTTAAAGCTGTCAGCGACAGCGCTATCCAGCAGATCCTGCAGAAAGTCACTGTCGATCCGGGCATCTGTCAGCACAAAGCACAGCATCGTTGCCATATCAGGGTGGATCATTCCGGCACCTTTGGCAAGACCAAGGAGTCCATAGGATCTGTCCCCCTGTTCTTTGGCACTGGCAATTTTGGTGAAAGCATCGGTGGTCATCATCGCTCGCGCAACCGCCTCAACCTGTTCAGGATCCAGATCAGCAACCAGTTGCGGAATCGATTTTTCAAACGGCAGCAGCGGCAATGGCACACCTATGACACCGGTAGAAGAGACAGCAACCAGATCCTTATCGATACCCAGGGCCGTAGCTGTCAACGCCACCGTTTGCTCGGCACGCTGTATTCCCTCTGAACCGGTACAGGCATTAGCGTTACCACTGTTGACCAGAATCGTCTGACAGCGCCCGGCAGCAATACGCGGGCGCGATACTACCAAGGGTGCGGCAACAACCTGGTTACGGGTAAAGACGCCGGCACAATGAGCAGGGGCATCAGATACGATCAGTGCCATATCCAGCTTGTTTGATTTTTTGATACCACTGGCAACAGCAGAAAAACGAAAACCGGCCGGGAGCGCATGTTCCGTCATCATTCCCCCTTGAGAATATTGTAAGTTGCTTCGGTTGGCAGCAGCAGGCCAAAGCTGGTGCCCTCTTCGTTCACTTCTTCAAGAAAAACATCGCCGTGCATTCGATCGATAACAACCTTGGTCAGGGCCAGGCCAATACCAACACCGTGTGGTTTCTCTGTATCGATGTTGCCCAGTTGAGTGTAAGAGCTGAAGATGCTGTCGAGGGCTGCAACAGGTATTTTCAGACCGTCGTTGTAAATCTGTACATAGACGTAATCATAACCCTCGTGCAGACGCTTGCGCGCATGCACCCGCAAGCGGCCACCGGGTCGGTTGAATTTAACGGCATTATCAATCATGGCATGGAAGACCATTCCGAACTTTTCCTGATCCGCATAAATATCGGGAAGATCCTCATCAATATCAATGTCGATCTCAAGTCCCATCGCTGCCATGCGGTGGCTGAAATACTGAAAAGTGTCGGCAATGGGCCAGGGAACTCCAAAGGCTTTCCAGCGCCAGATTTCACGTTCAGATTCGATGGAAAACAGCCGCAACATCCCGGTGGTCAGGCGCTCAAGCCGTTGCCCCTCTTCGCGCACGTGCTGGAGATTATCCTGCAGTTCACTGTCACTGAGCTTCTCATAAAAAGAAAGAGAGAGATCGATATAACCCATAATGGAGGTCAGTGGAGTTTTTAATTCATGGGAAAGATTACAGACCAGACGGGTACGGGCACGGTTTACCCGCACCAGATCTTCATTGGTTCGTTCAAGCGCCGTAGTCTGTTGGCGCAGGTGGTGAACCAGATCAAAGTTCTCCATGGCCAAAGCGACCTGACTGGCGATAGTGACCAGCAGATTCTGATCTTCCAGATCAAAAGGTTCACCGGAAACCTTGTTGTTAACGTTGATCACCCCGACCAGGGAATCACGAATAAAAATCGGCACCGACAACAACGACTGATTTTTATATTTATGACTGGCGTCCAGGCTGGTAAAACGTCGGTCTTGATCAATATCAGCAACAAGAACCGGTTCGCCGGTGGCCACAACATGACCGGAAATCCCTTCGCCCGAAGCCACACGCACACGATTGGCGATAGCAGCATCAAGGCCACGCGCCGAGGCGATGTGAAGCATACCATCATCTTTAAGGAGCATCAAAGAAGCGACTTCAACCCCGGCAGACTGAACGATGGAATCAAGAATCTGGTCGAACAGCTGCTGCAGATCACCTCCACTGCTCGCTGTTTCGCCAACCTTTTTCAGCAGCACCAGATCAGCCATCCGGCGCTGAGCTTCGCGACGGGTATCATCCTGATGAAGATAATGATAATAAGAGCTGATCCCTTGTCTGGCAATCGCCAGAACCTCATCCGGGGAAAAGGGCTGGGTCAGGTAATCGAGGGCTCGTTCGCGCAACACCTCGCGTAATGTCTTGAAATCCTGTGCAGCAGAAAACATCACCACCTGCACCGCCGGACTGTGCTGCCGAATCAGCCGCAACACATCCATTCCACCTGGATCCGCCAGGGTCAGATCGCAAAACACCAGGGCAACATGGTGTTGATCAAGAAAACCAGCGATCCCTGCACCCTGATCAAGGTGCAACAGCGGAAAATCATCTGTTGCGAGGATGTGCCCAAGCACCTCAAGCGTCTGCGGTACCGCACTGACCAGCAAAATAGCTGGAAGGTCTTGAGTCTCTCTAGGTTTCTGATCTGTCATCAGCGTATTTTCGGCCACACAAAAAAAAGGGTTATTTACCGCAACATTTTTTATATTTCAGACCACTGCCACAGGAACAAGGATCGTTGCGTCCGACTTTTTCTTCATCGCGGGTGATCGGTGTTTTCCCCTGTTCTTCAGTGTCTGAGCGATTCATTACGATCTTGCGCCGGCGTTGCTGTGCCTCTAATTGCTCCACATCCTGCTGACGCGCCAGCTGAATTCGGTAAACCTTCTGAACAACCTCCTGACGCACCCGCCCCATCATCTCCATAAACAGGGCATAGGCTTCACGCTTGTACTCCTGCTTGGGGTTTTTCTGACCGTAACCCCGCAGACCGATCCCCTGCTTCAAATGGTCAATCGACAGCAGGTGATCTTTCCACTGGGAATCAAGGGCTTGTAAAAGTAGAACCCGCATCAATTGCTGCATCACCTCAGGAGTAAATTCTTCGGCTTTTTCTTCCAAACGCTGATGGGCCTGCTTTTTCAATTCTGTTTCCAGGGCGTCGCGCGCTATCGTATCACGATCCACAGCCTCAAGTACCGGCATGAAATAAAACTGGTTGAAGAAGTCCTCAATCAGACGATCCCAATCCCATTCGCCGGCCGGGGTTTTATCGGGACAGAAGGAGGCAATCATATCTTCAATGGTTTCATTGACAATACTTACATAGGTATCCTTGAGCTGTTCACCAGCCAGCACCTCGCGCCGCTGGCTATAAACCACCTCACGTTGTTTGTTCATGACATCATCGTATTCAATCAGATGTTTACGGATGTCAAAGTTATGAGCCTCGACCTTGCGCTGGGCATTTTCAATAGCTTTACTGATCATGCCATGTTCAATCGGCTCCCCTTCGGGAATCTTCAATTTATCCATGACAAAGGCGACACGCCCGGAACCGAAAATCCGCAACAGATCATCTTCAAGGCTCAGATAAAAGTGACTTAGACCGGGATCACCCTGGCGACCGGAGCGGCCACGCAACTGATTATCAATACGCCGCGACTCGTGACGTTCGGTGCCGAGGATATACAGCCCGCCGGCGGCAAGCACTTCTTCGCGTTCAGCACTGCAGCGCTCAACAAAACCGGGCAGCAGTTCTTCGTAGCGTGACTGTGGGTCTTCAGCCGTAGCAGCCTCACTGCGTGCCAGCATTTCCGGATTGCCACCAAGGACGATATCGGTTCCACGACCGGCCATGTTGGTAGCAATGGTCACAGCACCCTTGCGCCCGGCCTGGGCGACAATAAAGGCTTCGCGCTCATGTTTTTTAGCATTGAGAACATGGTGTGGAACACCACGTTTTTTCAGGAGTTCGGAGAGAAGTTCAGATTTTTCAATAGAAATGGTGCCCACCAGCACCGGCTGACCGCGCTGATGACAATCCGCGATATCTTCGACGGTCGCGAGAAATTTCTCTTTAACGGTTTTATAGATCACATCAGACTTATCAATCCGCTGCATTGGTCGATTGGTTGGTATCACCACAACTTCTAATTTGTAGATTTCCTGAAATTCAGCGGCCTCGGTATCGGCGGTTCCGGTCATACCGGCAAGTTTTTTGTACATACGAAAGTAATTCTGAAAAGTGATGGTTGCCAGGGTCTGATTTTCGTTGGCAATCTTCACTCCCTCTTTAGCCTCTACCGCCTGGTGAAGTCCATCGCTCCAGCGCCGACCCGGCATCAGACGCCCGGTAAACTCATCAACAATCTGCACCTCCCCCTCATTAACAACATAGTCGACATCGCGCTCGAACAGGGCGTGGGCTTTAAGGGCCTGATTAACATGGTGCACTAACTCAATGTTGCCGGGTTCATAAAGGTTCGTCACATTCAGGAGCTGTTCTACTTTGGCTACTCCCTGCTCGGTTAAAGCTGCCGATTTGGCCTTTTCATCGACGGTATAGTCGCCGGTATGGCTTTTGACAGTCTGGCCGATCTTGCCGTCACGTTCCTCGGTAACCTCCCCTTTTTGCAAACGCGGGATGATGCGGTTGACGTTGTAATACAGCTCGCTGGACGATTCACTCGGACCGGAGATAATCAACGGGGTTCTGGCTTCGTCAATAAGGATCGAGTCAACTTCGTCAACAATCGCATAGTGCAACTCACGTTGAGCATAATCCTTAAGTTCAAATTTCATATTGTCGCGCAGGTAATCAAAGCCAAACTCGTTATTGGTGCCATAGGTGATATCGGCACCATAGGCGACCTTGCGCTGAGCATCAGTGAGTCCATGGACGACACAATCGACGCTCATCCCCAAAAATCGATAGATGGTTCCCATCCACTCAGCATCACGGCGCGCCAGATAGTCATTGACGGTGACAACATGAACCCCTTTGCCCGGCAGGGCATTCAGATAGATCGGCAGGGTCGCCATCAGGGTCTTTCCCTCACCAGTTTTCATTTCAGCGATTTTGCCGTCATTAAGAACCATGCCGCCAATCAACTGAACATCAAAGTGACGCAGACCAAGAACGCGTTTACCGGCTTCCCGCACGACGGCAAACGCTTCGGGCAGCAACTGCTTGAGTTCCTCGCCATCTGCCAGCCGCTGGCGAAACTCAGCAGTTTTACCCTGTAGCTGGGCATCGCTCAGCTGCTCAAATTCCGGCTCGAGGGCATTGATTTTTTCGACCTGTGGCTGTAATTTTTTCAAATTACGGTCATTCTGGCTACCGACTATTTTGACAAGAAGATGACGAATCATGTGGTGTATATACTCCAATAAGCATCAACGAAAGCTGATGCTGAAAAAAATTGGTGTCTGTGCATGGACGGAGCTGAACAGTGACAAAACTGGGTTCATAAAAGGAGGCAAAAGAACTCGCCACCGTTATTCAACGGCGGAATAGTAACACATGGCAAGAAGGGCTCACAAGCACTAATGAGCATTGTGAAAAAGGGGAAAGTTATTACTAAAAGCAGAAAATAACTTGAGAAACCAGAGACCTACAAAAAAGAACGGGGATTGATAGGAACGCCATTGAGATGAACCTCGTAATGCAGGTGCGAACCGGTGGAAACACCGGTATTACCAACCTGAGCGATCCGCTCCCCACGCTTGACCCGCTGACCTACTTTAACCAGATTACGTGAATTGTGGGCATAGAGAGTTCGGTAACCATACCCATGATCAACAACCACGGTATTACCATAGGTTGGCGAATACTCTACCCGGGCAACAATACCGTCGGCCGCAACAACCACAGGGGTGCCGGTATTGGCAGCGATATCAAGTCCTTCATGCATGACGGTGCGTCCCGAAAAAGGAGATTTACGTTTGCCGAAATAGGACGAGAGCCAACCGCGGGTCGGCCATCCCTTGGGAGTCGAGCGACTGATGGAGATCTGATCGTTGAGGAGATTGCGCACATTCTGCTGGGCCTGACGGCGCAATTCAATATCAATCTGGAGGGCGTTGATCTGCTGCTGGATTTCACTGAGGGAAACATTTTCGGCATCAGGCTGACCACCCATAGCAACAGGGATTAAATTCCCACTGTCGTCAAGGTTCGCCAACTGGCGGATCCGAGCGTCCGTCATTGCCAGAGTACCGAGATCCTGCTGCAGGCGTTCCAGATCGTGAACCAGACGCTGCAATTCCTGACGCTGATCACTTGATTCAACACGCAGACGTTGCAGTTCCTGATAATCAATCTGGTGAAAATAGTAATTCCAGGCAAAAAATGTCAGAAGTCCAATTCCCAAAAACATTGAACAGAACAGCAACCCGAGAAAAGCCCTATTAACACGTACCGGCTTTAGGCGCCCACCCTGCTCAGGAATCACTATGAATTTAAGATATCTGGCCATCTGTTAACTCTGGTGTCGTCTCCGATCTAATAGATGCCGGGTGCAACCTTGACAGCCAACAGACCAGAAAATGTCATATATCGAGGAGATTAATCGCTAAAGCAAATTCGTCGCAATCTGGAAACTTAACACAGTTTATACAATCCCCCCAAACCTTTTGTGGCAACTGTGCCTTGTCGATCTCCTCAAATCCCATTTTTTGGAAAAATTCCGGCTGATACGTCAGGGCAAAGACCCTTTGCAGACCAAGGTCTTTTGCCTCCTGAAGGCATTTTTCGACAATCTTGCGACCAACCCCTTTACCATGCTGGCCCGGAATCACCGCCAATGAACGAACCTCGGCCAGATCTTCCCAGCAAATCGCCAGAGCACCAACACCAAGAATCTCCCCATCCTCTTCAACAACATAAAAGTCACGAATGCTATCGTAAATAGCGGCCAATGAGCGGCCCAGCAGTTGTCCTTCTTTAGCATAAGTCAGCAACAACTGATGAATAATACGTGCATCAGGGATACGGGCATGGCGGATCATCTTCAACTCCTTAAACAGCCAATCAGTTCAAAACCGGTCGCTGCGAAAGACCTATCAACTCACGAGCATGAATTTGTGCCTGTTCCCCGACATGGGAACCGCCCAGCATCCGGGCAATTTCTCGCTCGCGCTCAACATCATCAAGACCTTCGACCAGGGTTGTCGTGCGTTGGCCTGAGGTGGTTTTACTTACCCGGTAATGATGATCGGCAAAGGCGGCAACCTGTGGCAGATGGGTAACACAAAGCACCTGCAAATCACGACCGGTGCGACGGATTTTTTCACCCACAGCAGTTGCGGCTTCGCCACCGATCCCGGCATCTACCTCATCAAAAATCAAGCTGATCAGATCATCACCCACCGGTGCGCAGCGCCGCAACGCCAGCATGATACGCGACAACTCGCCGCCCGAAGCAATTTTTGAGAGTGGCTGGGCCTGTTCACCAGGGTTAGCGGCAAGGTAGAACTCGCCGCGCTCAACACCATCAGGGCCAGGTTGCGAAAGTGTACTCAGGCGTAATTCAAAATGCGCACGGGGCATTGCCAAATCAGCCAATTGACTCTCTACCGCCTCTGCCAGTTGTTGCGCGGCGCGTTGACGTTTATGACTTAAGATGCCGGCAGCGACGCTGAGGGCCTGTTTTTTTTCATCGCACTGACGCAGCAGATCTTCGCGGCGCGACTCTCCAGCAGTCAGGTCGTTCAGTTCCTGCCGGGTACGCAACTCAAAGGAAATCAATTCTTCCAGTGACGGAGCGTACTTACGTTTGAGCCGCTCAAGCAGGGCCAGACGGGCTTCAACCTGTTCCTGCCGATGGGGTTCGAACTCCAGTTTTTCAGCGTAATCACGCAACTGCAGGGCAACATCCTCAATATTATACAAACTTTCGCGCAAGCGTTCAGACCAGCCACCCAGCAGCGGATCAATCATGCACAACTCCTGAAGTTGATCGGCCACCGAACCAACCTGTTCGCAGACTGACTGCTCGTTACCATAAAGGGAAGCATAGCCACCGCTACCGGCCAGGGTCAGTTTCTCGGCATGCTGCAACAGTCGGCGCTCCTGTTCCAACTCAACATCCTCTGCTGCCTGCAATCCAGCGTCGGCAAGCTCCTGCAGAACAAAAGACAAGTAGTCAATACGTTGCCGGCGTTCACGCAGGGCAAATTCAAAACGAGCCAGTTCTTCCTGCAGTTGACTGTAGTCTTTGTAACCCAAACGATAGGCCGCCAACTCAACTTCCAGACCGGCAAACTCATCGAGCAACGCCAGATGCATCTCTGGTCGCTGCAGGGTTTGATGCTCATGCTGACCATAGATATTCACCAGATCGCCAATCAGCTCTCGCAATTGTCCTACCGGCACCAGCGCGCCATTAACAAAAGCCCGATTCTTTCCTGAACGTGAGAGTGTCCGGCGCACCACCAGTTCATCGTCAACCGGCAATTCCGCAGCGCTTAAGCGCTCCCGTATCGGCGCCTGCGGAGGCAGATGAAACACCGCTTCCACCGCTGCGCTTTCGGCATCGGTGCGAATCACCTCACCGCGCGCACGACCACCCAGTAGCAGGTTCACCGCGTCAATGATGATTGACTTACCGGCCCCGGTTTCTCCAGTCAGAACGGTAAAACCCGGCTCGAAGGTGACATGCAGCTGGTCAATAATGGCAAAATTTTTGATGATCAGATCTGTCATCATCTTTACAAACTGTCTCCACAGCGAAATGGTGCTTAACGCTCACCCCAACTCAGCTTGGTGCGCAGGATCTGGAAATATTCGCGATAAGGGCTGATCACCAGGTGAGCGCGGGTTGCTGAACGGCGCACCTCAACTCGATCACCCGGGAGCAACTTGTGTCCAACCTGGCCATCGGCGGTAAAAAAGACCACATCATCCTGAAACTTGACTTCAATTTCGACAATCGATCGACTCCAGATGATAATCGGTCGATTGGTCAGCATGTGCGGACAGATGGGCGTAATCAGCAGACTGTTGATCTCGGGGTAGATAATCGGGCCACCGGCTGCCAGGCTGTACCCGGTTGAACCGGTGGGCGTAGAGATAACCAACCCATCAGCTTTATATGTGCTCAAATGACGGCCATCAACATAAGTTTCCAAATCGATAATGCGTGCCAGGGCTCCTTTGTTAATAACGGCGTCATTCAGTACGGTATATTCACCGACTATCTTGCCGTCCCGATGAATCAGCGCATCGATCATCATCCGCTCAGATATCTTATAGTCGCCCGCTATCAGCCTGTCGAGCATATCAGGCAATTCTTCACGAGTGATTTCCGTGAGAAAACCCAGCTGCCCAAGATTAACGCCGACAATCGGAACCTGTCGATCACCCACCAGTCTGGCGACCGAGATCAGAGTACCATCGCCACCAAGTACCAGAATCAGATCGACCAGAGAGGGGATTTCATCTCCGGCACAACCTGTCATCTGGCCGATCTGCTCGGCCAGGCCATCTTCTATCAGGACATCGATCCCGGCAGCGACAAAACGCTGAGCCGCAAACATGGCGATTTGTTCGACTTCTGAGTGACTTTTTTTGCCATATATACCAACTTTTTTCAGTTTCACAACATAGTCTCCCAAACCTCTGGATCTACTTAAAACTTCTGGGGTTCATGTCATCCCTGTAGCTGGAGCAAGTCTGCACAACTACCATGAACTCCGGCATTAAGTCTATCCTGTTTCCAAGGCCCCTTGTAGCGGTTGCGGTTGTTGTGAACAAGGCTGCAGCATGCTAAAGTGAGCTGCGCTGCAACCATACTGTTAACCACGAAAGATACTATGGATCTGTTTGAGCACAGTACCGCAAACGACTGTCTCGCCCCCCTTGCGGAACGGATGAGGCCCAAACGTCTCGACGATTTTGTCGGTCAGGAGCAATTACTCGGACCAGGCAAGCTCCTGCGACAGCTGATCGAAACCGACCAACTGACCTCAGCTATTTTCTGGGGACCTCCAGGAACCGGCAAAACAACCCTTGGCCACCTGATTGCCCGGCGCACCGCCAGCCGCTTTGTCTTTTTCTCGGCCGTAATGGGGAGCTTAAAAGAAGTCAGGGAAGTTCTCGCCGAGGCTCGCAAGCAACGCGTTTATCATCGCCGCAAAACCCTGCTCTTTGTCGACGAAATCCATCGCTTCAACAAGGCGCAACAGGATGCCTTCTTACCTGCTGTAGAAACCGGCGATATTATTCTCATCGGGGCCACAACCGAGAATCCAAGCTTTGAAATCAATTCAGCCCTGCTCTCACGCTCACGCGTCTTTGTACTCGAAGCACTTCCTGTTGATGCCGTTAAAGTTCTGATCAACAGAACATTAACCAGTTCCGATGGCCTTGCCGACAACCATCTGGAGATTACCGCTGAAGCGCTGGACTTTTTGGCTGAAAAGGCCGGTGGTGATGCACGCGTCGCCCTCGGAGCTTTGGAAAATGCAGCCCTGTCCGGAGGATCCAAGGTGATTGACCTGCCAGGCATCGCCGAGGCATTGCAGACCCGTGCCCTGAGTTATGACAAGGGCGGGGAAGAGCACTACAATATTATTTCCGCCTTTATCAAGAGCCTGCGTGGCTCAGACCCGGATGGGGCTATCTACTGGCTTGCTCGCATGCTGGACGCAGGCGAAGACCCCCTGTTTATCGTCAGACGGATGGTAGTTTTTGCCTCGGAAGATATCGGCAACGCCGACCCGCGCGCCTTACAACTGGTCATGGCCACCCAGCAGGCAGTTCATTTTGTCGGCATGCCCGAAGCACGAATCTGCCTGGCCCAAGCGGTCACCTATCTGGCCAGCGCTCCTAAAAGTAACGCCAGCTATGTCGCCATCGGCAAAACTCTGACTGAAGTGCGCAAGTCGGGCGCCCTGCCGGTACCAAAACACTTGCGTAACGCACCAACATCATTGCTAAAGGCCCTCGACTACGGCAAAAACTACCAGTACGCCCATGACTTTGCCGCTGCCGTGAGTGATCAGCAGCATCTCCCGGATGCACTCAAGGGGGAACGTTACTATCAACCGACTGATCGTGGCTATGAGAAGCTCATTGGTGAACGCCTGGAGTATCTAAGACAACTGCGCCAATCGAACTAGAAACTCGGATCGTAGCGCAGCACGTTTCTGATGTGGAAATGAGCAATTTTTCTCAAGGTCAAGGAAATTAAGGTTTTGTGCTTAAGGCGTAGTACTTTACGCCGCACAAGCAAAACCGCAGGTTGACGCAGAGATTGCGGAAAAGGGCCATTTCCAGACAGAAACTAAAACATGAAGCGCCGCATACTCACATTCATCAACAATCCCACCCCGATCATCATAGTAACCATGCTGGTGCCACCATAGGAGAACAGTGGCAAGGGCACTCCGACTACCGGTAGCAGGCCGATGACCATAGCGAGATTGACCACGATATGCCAGAAGAACATGGCGGTAACGCCGATAGCCAGGAACAAACCAAACGGATCACTGGCACGGCGAGCAATATACAGTCCCCAGGCAATCAGGAAAAGATACAGCAGCAACAGCAACAAACTTCCTGTTAGCCCCCACTCTTCCGCAAAAACCGAAAAGGCGAAGTCGGTATGGCGCTCAGGCAGAAAGGATAACTGCGACTGGGTTCCTTCGAGAAAACCCTTACCAAAGATACCTCCGCTGCCGACAGCGATCTTTGACTGGATAATGTGATATCCACTACCTAAAGGGTCAGCCTCAGGGTTTAGAAAAGTCCTGATCCGGGCACGCTGGTAATCATGCAGACCAAACCACCCCAAGACCCCTGTCGCCAGGGACAGGATGACCAGCCAGAGAACAGTCGAGCGCTTCAGACCGGCAAATACCAACATGGTTAGAGCGATCAGTACCACCATCACCGTCGTGCCAAGATCAGGCTGCTTCAAAATCAACAGAGTTGGTACCAGCAACCACAATGTCGGGCGCCACAAATCCTTGATGGCAAACCCCTGGGGTACTGACATTTTTGACAGCAGACGGGCAAATAGAAGAATAATCACCACCTTGATCACTTCACTCGGCTGAATATTAAAAAAACCAAGGTTAATCCAGCGGGTAGCTCCCATGGTTGAACGACCGAGGAAAGCGACGGCGACCAGCAACCCGACACCGACGATATACGCATGAACAGCAAGGTACTGTAGATGACGATAATCAAACAGACAGACCAGCATGGCAACAAACAAACCAAAACCTAACCATATTGTCTGTTTCATAAAAATAGGGGTTCCACCACCGTAAGACCAGCCTGCTGTGGCACTGTAAAGGTTGACAATCCCTACAGCGGCAAGCAACAGCACGGTCACCAGCAAAACCCAATCAAAATGATAAATAAGACGACGATCAAACATCGGATAAGTACCTATTCGCCTCGCTTAAGAAAATATCGACTGATGATGTCTCGCGCAATAGGTGCGGCAACCCCGCCCCCGGACTGACCATGTTCAACCACGACCGCTACAGCGATCTCAGGATCTTCAGCAGGAGCATAGGCAACAAAAAGGCCATGTGAACGCTGACGGTAAGGGATATCTTCATCGCCAGTGAGCAGGTCTTCCTCTTCGTCGCTTAAGCGCCTGACCACCTGAGATGTGCCGGTCTTGCCGGCCACCATGATCTCTTCAAGTTGAGCTAGGCGACCGGTGCCACGCAGCTCATTAACAACAGCAAACATCCCCTCGTTGACGGCTTGTAAATGCGCTGGAGAGTAGTCGAGTTGACGAATCAGTTCCGGTTCAAAAAGATGGGTATTGTTATTGTTCCAGTCTTCGATGCTCTTTACAATTTGAGGTTTAAGGATTTTCCCTCCATTAGCCAGAGCCGCCGTCATGACAGCGAGTTGCAAAGGTGTCGTCAACACATACCCTTGACCAATGGCAGCAATGACCGTTTCACCGGCATACCAGGATTCGTTCAATTGCCGGCGTTTCCATTCGCGTGTCGGCATGAGACCGGAGCGTTCCCCGGGCAACGAAAATCCCAGACTTGAACCGAGGCCAAACTCCTTGGCCGCTTCAGCCATCTTGTCAATGCCCAGTTCCAGTCCAACCTGGTAAAACCAGACATCGCAACTCTCTCGTAGCGCCTTTTTGAAATCTGTAGGGCCGTGCCCTTGACGTTTCCAACAACGAAACCGCGAATCTCCGACAACCAGATCACCATCACACTGAATGACCCGATCCGGCGTAGCGATACCCTCACGCAACGCGGCCAGAGCGACAATCATTTTGAAAGTAGACGCCGGCGGATAAAGGCCGGTAATTGCTTTGTTCTGTAAAGGATTACGACGATCAGCCAGCAAATCTCGCCATTCATCAGGGTTGATTCCCCGAGCAAACGCAGCCGGGTTATAGGTTGGCAGGCTGACCATGGCCAGAACTTCGCCACTATGAATATTAAGAACAACCGCCGCTCCGGCACGCTCACCAAAGGCTTCCACGGCAGCTTTCTGTAATTCCAGATCAACCGTCAGATAAACTTTTTTACCCGGCTCAGGAACCTCCGCCTGCAGCATCCGTAACAACCGGCCCTGCACATCGACCTCAATCAGCCGCTGTCCCTTGTCCCCTCGTAAAAAATCTTCATAAGCGCGCTCAAGTGCAACTTTACCGACAAGATCCCCTCCCCGGTATTCTCCCGCGTGCGAAGCCTTGAGCTCCTTCTCGGTGATTTCGCCCAGGTAACCGATTACATGGGAAACTGCACTGATCGATAATCACGACCGGGCGCACCTCGATCAACACCCCGGCAGATCGATACTGTTTCTGAACCTGTCTGATCAGTTCACGATCACCGCTAATCACCAGGGAATCGATTACATACCGGCAAACGCCGACCTTTCTGCCAGCGCATTTCCAGATGTTCAATACCGATCGATAGACGGAAAGATGTCTAAACAACGTACTCACGCTCGATAAATATCCTGCCGCATCACCGAGATCTGAAAAGCAGGATGCCGATTTACGCCGGGACCAGCAAAAACGCCACGTCGATCATAGACTGCATACGCGGGCCTCGGTGATCAAGGCCCGTGTCCGGTTGCGAACAGAATGACTGAATAAATCTCTTAACTGATCACCCGTAAACATCAGAGGCGTAGAAAGAAAGTGTAAATGATGCGTAAACATCAGTGTACTTCGCGAAAGCCAGGGTGTAGAGATAAAAGCGCCTTTTGACAACAGGCAGGTCAATCCACTTCACTTTCGATGTTCGCCGATAGATCTCCTGCGGAAACTCGCGCATGATCTGCGATCGCACCGAACCCCAGAAGGTACCGGAAAACAACATCAACAGAAAACACCACCAGGGTAATTTACATCGCCAAAGGCTGTCGCCAGTAAAAGTACATGAACTGTCGTGATGTCACCATAGGTTGTCATGATAAAAGCAACCAGTAAATCCAGAACAAAAGATAGCACCGATCAACACTCAGCACCAGCAAAGCCGGACTTCAACATTGAGTTTTCTGCCACCAGGCGGATCAAGGTAAAATCCACCAGGCATGCCGTAATATGCAATCCGATAGCTTGTCCCACCGAGGCTTATCAAGAAAAGCACCAAGCAGCATCACTGTCAGCATGGCTAGCACCGGCCTTCATGAACAGCAAGCAACAGAAGAACCAGAATCAGAATCAGATTGGGACGCTAGCGCCGGTTAGCAAAGGAAAAAGTAATTTGCAGCAACAAAAAAATATCTGCCACAATAAGGTAGAGGTAGGCAACGCTTCATCGATCCTCACCCAAACATGCCAATTCTTCCAGGCGATCGAATTCACAAAGGTATTTCTATGCAGTTGAAACATCAAATGATCACCCGCCACGGAAACCACCTGGGCCACCGGCAGGCCCTTGGGAAAGACGCCCCCAGTACCAGAGGTTACCAACAGACTCACCAGTTGAACTCGTCGCCGCGCTCCACACTCAACACTCAACGAATCGCCATGACCACGCAGAATTTCGTGCGCGGTATCTCGCACAATGCAGAATAAAGGCCGAGGAGGGATCAGATCAGCAAACCTGAGCTGGAAGATGTTTTGATAATACGCCCGACAACTTCCTCTTCGGGCTACTACCGAGCCCTGACGTGTTTGATCGTGTTCCTTTTATCAATAACAATAGTGCGTCCCAAGGGTAATGTCCTCACCAATGACTCCAGGCCAAACGCGGTCGACTGGCGTCATCAACAAAGCCAGAGCCTATGCAGGCGTTGATTCCGTGAGTCACCGTCAATCCGATTGAGACGGGTACGCAATTTGATTAGCCACTAACCCAGATTGCGCTGGCGTACTGATCAACCAGGAATAATCACGCAGGCCGACAACCCTGTTGCAGCACCATCTATACCTAACTAGTGCGGGCGGTAACAGACAACACTGTCGCTCCAAAAAGCTAAACGATTTCGCGAATATTGCAGGAATAGAGGATCAGCGTTGCGAGCAATAAGATCATCGCCAACAGATAAAACGATAGCGACTAAGCCGATCACGCATCAGATGCCTATCAGAGAAAAAGGCTGTTATTTTAACAGACTTCAGAAACAAACGGAGGATCTTTGACTTCCGCTAGCAGCCTGATTGTAACATGTTTGGTCTGTTCAGCACCGGATCTTGATCTATAAAGTCAAGGGACGCTGCCATCCATGACCGCTTGTTGTCGCCGTCCATGGCGACAAACACCCTTGCCACAGGAACCCCGATCCTGCGCAAGGACGACAGCTGAATAGTTACAAATGCTTCAACACAGGGTTTCAGGAAGAAACTGAAACCTGTCGCAGCAGGTCGAGCTGGTCAAGAACCGCACCGGATCCAAGGACAACGCAGGAGAGGGCATCTTCCGCGATCGACACCGGCAGTCCGGTCTCTTCACGCAACAACAGATCGAGGTTTTTAAGATAAGCGCCACCACCGGCGAGGACGATCCCCTTATCGACGATATCCGCAGCGAGTTCCGGCGGAGTACGCTCAAGGGAAATCCGCACCGCCTCAATGATCGTGCTGATTGGTTCCGACATGGCTTCACGGATTTCATCCGAGTTTACTTCAAGGGTCTTGGGGATACCGCTGACCAGATCTCGTCCTTTGACTTCCATGACCTGGGTATCGTCTCCAGTAGAATAAACGTTGCCGATGCCGATCTTGACCTGTTCTGCCGTGCGCTCACCAATCAACAGATTGTACTTGCGCTTTACGTATTGAACAATCGCCTCGTCGAGTTTATCGCCACCGACACGAACACTTTGCGCATGAACAATACCGGCCAGCGAAATCACCGCAACCTCAGTCGTACCGCCGCCGATATCAACAATCAGATTCCCTGACGCCTCAGTGATCGGCAAGCCGGCGCCAATCGCTGCGGCCATTGGCTCTTCGATCAGATAAACTTCACGTGCCCCTGCCGACTCCGCCGACTCGCGTACTGCACGTTTTTCTACCTGGGTAATACCGGAAGGGACACAGATAACAATACGCGGGCGCACAAGATTCTTGCGGTTATGCACCTTGCGAATAAAGTAACGTAACATTTCTTCAGCATAGTCAAAGTCGGCAATAACACCGTCTTTCATCGGCCGGATAGCAACAATACTGCCGGGAGTACGACCCAGCATTTCCTTGGCATCCTTACCAACAGCCAGCACCCGCCGTTGCCCGGCCGCTCCGGTCTGAACCGCAACAACAGAGGGTTCACTGACAACAATACCCTTGCCACGCATAAATACCAGTGTGTTGGCCGTCCCCAGATCAATGGCCAGATCGTTCGAAAACAAACCTAAAAATGCGTCAAATATATTAATCATCTATTGCCCTGTAAGCGCCACTTGCGCAGGAGGAATTGCCCACTGAAACCCATTGAAAAATCAAGCTACTCTAGCAAAAGAGTTTTCATTAGGCAAGAGTTAAGAGATCAAAAAATTCGTTGCATTCAGGCATTTTTCTGGTCTATTGTTCGAGTTTATTTTTTTAAATAAACCATAGAAATAATGCGAAGGAGCTGTAAAAATAATGCTTGATATTGTTCGGTCCAAACAGAAATCTTTTCTGATCAAGATTGCCTTTAGTGTAATTATTTTAAGTTTTGTTATCGGCTACACCATGCTGACAGCGCCTACCGATCAACGGAATGATCGCAATCGTGACATTGCCGCCAGTGTGAATGGTGACGCCATCAGCTTTGCCGCATATCAAAACGTTTACAGCAATCTTTACAGTCTGTATCAGAATATCTATCAGGGGGCTTTTGATGCCAATCTGGAGCGCCAGCTGAACTTGCCGCGCCAGGCGATGCAACAACTGATCGAAGAACAACTCCTGGTGCAGATGGCTCGCAGCCTCAATCTACAGATCAGCAACCAGGAACTGGTTAACAGTATCGCAACTTACGAGGCCTTTCAGGTCAATGGTCAGTTCAACCGCGATCGTTATGTAGAGGTTCTCAGCTACCAGCGTATTTCACCAGAACAATTTGAAGAATCTCAACGCCGCGAACTACTGACCCAAAAAGTCCGTGACCATCTTCAACAGAATGTTACCATCAACGAGGACGACATTGTCTCTTTTTTTCACCGCGAGAACGACACAATCAACCTGGATTATGTCTGGCTGACAGCAGACCTGGTTGAATCAAAGGTCGAGGTAAACGATACCGCTCTCGAAGAATTTTTCAACGCTGACAAGGAAACGTTTCGTATCCCTGAGCGTGTTTCCCTGCGTTATCTGCTGTTTGACCCATCTCGTTACGAGGCCGAACTGGGCACGTTCAGTGAAGCTGACATGGATCGCTACTACCGCCGCAATCTTGAATTATTCGAAGTGGAGGAACAGGTTGAAGCTGCACATATCCTGTTACGCCTGGCTGAAGACAGTGATCCCGACACCATCAACAAGCGCCGTGAACTGGCACAAAATATCCTTCAACAACTGCGTGAAGGCGCTGATTTTGCCCAGCTGGCAACACTTCACTCCGACGACACGTCCAACGCTGCCGATGGCGGTGACTTAGGCTATTTCAGTCGCGGTATGATGGTCAGTGATTTTGAAACTGCGGCCTTTGCCCTGCGCCCAGGACAGATGAGCGATGTGGTCCAAACCCCCTTCGGCTTTCATATCATCAAAGTGACAGACTATATTGCTCCGGGCTTTAAACCTCTGGTTGATGTTACTGACACAGTCAAGGCAGGACTTATGATCGAAAGATCTCGCCAGATCGCTTACGAAAAAGCCATGGATGCTTTTAACATGAACCGGCGCTCAGGCGATCTGGAAGCAGCTGCCAGGGAGAATGATCTGGGGATCAAGGAAACCGGATTTTTCGCTGCCAACGAGCCGATTAACGGTCTTGGCCGGGTAGAAGAGATTGCCGCTGCCGCATTTGCTATCCAGCCAGGCGAACTGGCGCGACCTGTTATCACCACTAATGGTGTATTACTTATCACCTTAAAAGATCAGCAACCCAGTCGTCTGCCGGAACTGGAGGAAGCAAAAAGTGCGGTTGAAAGCGCCTACCGCAAAACACAGGCCCAGACCCTGGCTTTTGAATTGGCGGAGAAACTCCTTGAGCGTGCCCGCGAACAAAATAACCTTGCTGCCGCAGCGGATCAACTCGACCTGGGGATTGATAACACCGGCAATTTCAGCCGCAGCTCCGGCTATTTTATTCCCCAGATCGGCTCTTCACAAGAACTGGCTGAGGCGGCTTTTGAACTGAACGAGGCCGAACCGGTTATTGACCGGGTTCTCAGCTTCGATGACCGTTACCTTGTTGCTGCCCTCAAGCAAGCCAATCGCGCTGACTTTTCTACCCTTGATGAAGCAGCCATCAATCAACTGCGTGAACGCTTGATGGTAGAGAGAAAAGAACAGTCGGTTTCTGACACACTTGACGAACTGTACCAGCAGGCACAAATAGAAATTATTGCACCCGAACTCATAACCGCCTTTCAAAACTGAGGATACGAAAATGACTGCAGTCATCACCACAACCTGTTGTCCTGAATTAAAACTGATCAACCGCGGAAAGGTGCGCGACATTTACGACCTTGGCGAACACCTGCTGATTGTAGCAACCGACCGCATATCAGCATTTGATGTCGTGATGGCTGAGGGAATCCCCCAAAAAGGATATGTCCTGACCCGGATTTCACAGTTCTGGTTCGATCAGATGACCGATCTGATTTCTAATCATCTGGTGTCAACTAACGTTGATGAATTCCCCGTCATTACCCACCAATACCGTGACCAGCTTGAAGGACGCAGCATGCTCGCCCGTAAAGCGCAACCCCTTCCTATTGAATGTATTGTTCGCGGTTATCTTTCAGGCAGCGGCTGGAAAGAATACAAGAATCACGGGTCGGTATGCAGTATCCCCCTGCCAAACGGTTTAAAAGAAAGTGACAAGTTACCGCAAACCCTGTTTACCCCATCGACCAAGGCAGAGCTTGGTAAGCATGACGAAAACATCTCCTTTGACCAGGCAGCCATACTGTGCGGACGTGAAATGACAGAGAAGGTTCGCGATATCAGTATTGCCATCTACGAACGGGCGCGTAGCGTGGCCGACGAAAAAGGCATCATCATTGCCGACACCAAATTTGAATTTGGCATCCACAATGGCGAATTAATCTGGATTGATGAAGCCCTGACCCCGGACTCGTCGCGTTTCTGGCCAAAAGACCTGTACATACCTGGCAGTGCCCAACCAAGCTTTGATAAACAGTTTTTGCGTGATTATCTTGAAACCCTCGACTGGGGCAAGCAAGCCCCGCCGCCGAAACTGCCCGAGGACATTGTCACTAAAACCGGGGAAAAATATCTGGAAGCGTTAAAATACCTGACCTGCTGATATAAAACATTGGGTAACTATTCAGCTGTAGTCCTTGCGCAGGATCGGGGTTCCTGTGGCAAGGGTGGTTGTCGCCAGGGACGGCGACAACAAGCGGTCATGGATGACGAAAAGCGTCCCTTGACATAGAATCCGAAGGCCCGGTGCCGAACAGATACAAACATTGTTATCTTACAAAAGCCGCAACCCACCATACCAAGTGGTTGCGGCTTTGTATTTTTGCGTTTCAGAATGAATTTTTTGTAACAACGTTTGCCAAATGCGTTATTTTATCTTATATTTCACAACGAATAATAAGACTATCGCTGACACGCTGGCAGAACCATCCAATGTTCATCGGCTTGATGCCAACAGATGCAAGAGGGGACGAAACTCCCCGGTAGCAACTTTATATATGATCCCACATTGTATCGATTACACTTGATTTGGGCGTATTGTAATATCTATGAAGCCAAGTTTTAAATACTGGATTTTTCTGGTGGCCATCTACTTTGCAGTGATCAGTATCATGGCGGCAAGCCTGATTGGATCCTGGGCCAGCATTAATGAGTCGCAGCAACTGGCTCTGCAGGAAATGCTTCCCAAGCTGATACCCTTCCCTTTGCTGGGCACCATTACCATTCTTTTTATCATCGGTGCGCTCATCAACCTGCTCTTTAATGATTACATCATGCCTATCCTGAAAATGGCGGAGAGCTCACGCATCATCACCACGGTCAACCCCGAACACCGTATCGAGTTGAAAGCCGCCTCCAAGGAAATCGAATATCTCGCTAAAATCATCAATCAATCAGCCGATGCCTACGCCGCCCTGCAAAAAAATGTCGATGCCCGTGTAGCCACAGCCCAGGCCGCTATCAATGAAGAACGCACCCGCCTTGCCGCCCTTATGTCTGAATTGCCCCATGGTGTTATTGTCTGCAACAGTGACGGTCAGGTGCTGCTGTACAATCAGCAGGCACAGGAGCTGACCAACAATAGCGGCTCCACAGACGACAATAACGCGCAAGGGCTGCTCGGTCTGGGGCGTTCTATTTTCGGAATTCTGGAGCGCGATCAGATAGCGCACGGCCTTGAAATGATCAACCGCTGCCATTCAACAGGACACACCAAGCTGATCAATAACTCCATGATGACCCTTCGCAATGGTGCCTGCCTGCGGGTCAATATGGCGCCGTTTTTCCTCGAGCAGGAAAACAAACAGGTAATTTCCGGCTTTGTCCTGACCCTCGAAGATATGACCCGTCAGATGGAAGCAGACAGTCGCCGCGATGTTCTGATCCAATCACTGATTGATGAGCAGCAAAAAGATCTTGAAGAAATCCGCCGCTCGATTACATCGATTCTTGCCAAACCTAAACACGATCCCGAACAGCTGCAAGAATACCGAAGCATCATTGACCGGGCTTCCAGTGCGTTGCAGGAAAAAGTGATCGAAGCACGCGCCAATTATGCTCTGCATCTTCATGCGTTGAGCAAAACCGAGAATGTTCTGGCAGAAAACCTTCTTGAAGTCATCAGTCAGAATATTTCCGAGCGTTTCGACCTGCAGGTCATCAACCTGGCACCCCAGGGGATATGGCTTGAAATTGACAGCTATTCCATGGTTCAGGCTTTTTCCCACCTGGCCGGTCAACTCAGCAAACATTCACATCTGAAGGATGTCCTTCTGACCTTGACAATCAACGAAAATCAGCAAATCGAGATCGTCATCACCTGGCCTGGACAACAAGCCGACCCCGGCCTGTTGACGACCTGGCAGCAAACCCCACTGATAGCTGATACGAAGGGTAAGATGCTGAGTTTTACCGACACCATTGAAAAGGCTTCTGGCACGATCGAAGTTTTAACCGGCGAAGATGAGCAGGCCTGCGGCATCCTGATTACCTTGCCGCCAATTGATCAGGAATGTCGTTTGTCGGTACAGAGTGAAATTGAGCATCGCCCGATTTCCTATGAGTTTGATCTGTTTAACCGCAGCGAAGAGTGGGAGGAATTGGGGCAAATCCCATTAAAAAAATTAACCTATGTCGTTTTTGATACGGAAACGACCGGGCTTAACCCAAATCAGGGCGATGAGATCATTCAGCTTGGAGCCATCCGCATTATCAATGGAAATATTCTCTATCGCGAAGTCATTGATCAACTGGTCGATCCAGAACGGACGGTACCGGCGGAATCGGTCGCCATCCATGGTATTCAGCCCCACCTGCTTAAAGGGCAACCAACCATCGACAAGGTATTGCCACACTTTCAAAAGTTTTGCGAAAATTCTGTCCTGGTGGCGCATAATGCCGCATTTGACATGCGCTTTCTGCAGATTCAGGAAGAACGCACCGGCATCACCTTTACCAACCCGGTGCTGGACACCCTGCTCCTCTCTTCCATCGTTCACGCCAACTTGGGCAACCACTCCCTGGATGACATCGCCAAGCGTTTTAATGTCACCATTATTGGCCGCCACACCGCACTGGGAGACGCCATTGTCACCGCAGAAGTGTTACTCAAACTGATTCCACTGCTGGAAGACCACGAAATCTACACCCTGTCGGACGCGTTGGCGGCATCGGCTCAGTCTCAATATGCCAAAGTAGCCTATTGATAAGTAAGATACGATAGATTATGGGTACAGGGTACTAGAACAAGCGGAAAGGGTTACGCAACAATCCACGCACGCGCTGAACCAGACCGTGAATACGCCCCAGTTGAAGAGCCACCTGTGGTACCCGTTTAAGCCCGAACAGGGCAACAAAAATCCCCCCCAACAACACCAGCTCCCATATCCCCAAACCCAGAATCATCAGGCCTCCAGTTCCAGCGAACCAGATCGCTGATCGATCACTTCACCTATATGCCAGGCATTGCCACCACGTTGCTGCAAGTGTTCAAGACACTTCTCCAATTTGTCAGGTGAGAGAGCCAACAACAACCCCCCGGAAGTCTGTGGATCACACAACAGATCGATCATCAACGGATCAAACGAATGGGGTTTATGACAACGCGACAGGTAAAATTTCTGATTGCGATGAGAACCCACCGGAACCAGCCCGATTTCCGCCATGTCAAGAGCATGAGGGTAAGCGGGTAGGCGCGAGGCAAACAGCCGAAAACCCACCCGGCTGGCTTCAGCCATCTCTGCAGCATGACCAACCAGTCCAAAGCCGGTGATATCAGTTGACGCAGACACACCGATCTCCATCATCACTTCTGACGCTTCTTTGTTGAGAGCGATCATCCCGTCAATCGCCGCAATGACATCCGCTTCCGTCAACACTTCGCCTTTTAGCGCCGTCGTCAGCAATCCGGTCCCCAGCGGTTTGGTCAAAAGCAGTTGATCGCCGACTCTGGCACCGCAGGTCGTTATCATCTGACGCGGATCCACCGTGCCGGTGACGCTCAAGCCGTATTTAGGCTCATCATCTTCGATGGAATGGCCGCCGGCGACAACCGCCCCGGCCGCATGAACACGCTCCGCGCCGCCACAAAGGATCTCAACAAGAATACTCTGATCCAGACAATTGACTGGAAAGCAGACGATATTCATCGCGGTTAAAGGCCTGGCACCCATGGCGTAAAGATCGGAAAGGGAATTTGCGGCGGCAATCTGACCATAACGATAAGGATCATCAACTACCGGAGTAAAGAAGTCGACAGATTGCACCAGTGCCAGCGACTCACTGAGACGATAAATTGCCGCATCGGCGAACGGAATTTCCTGCGACAACAGGGCAGGATCATCACTTTGTGGGAGCTGACTCAGTACCTGGGTCAGGGTCTCAGGACCTATTTTTGCCGCTCAACCGGAACTGCGCGACAAAGAGGTCAGTCGAATGCTCATTCTCATCCCTTAAATAGTTTAAGTTCAACCCACTACCATGAACCTATGCTTCAGGCAACTGCCAGGCAACACGGTGATCATCAACCCGACGGGTAAATTTCAAGCTGTCGGATAGTTCCAGCAACGCCTGAGTCAGCTTGCGTCCACTACCGAGCTGGTCACGAAACTGTGCCAGGGTGAGGGTTGGTTCTTGCTTGAAGTGGTTAATCAACAATGTTTCCGCCTGACGATAATGCTCCATGTGCAGGGAGCTTTCCTGATTCAACCGCACCAGCATTCCTTCCAGATACAGATAGGAGAAATAAACTTCCGCATCGATATCCTCCAGCCCTAATTGCAAAAGGACTTCCTGATTATTCTTAACATCAAAACCTGCCGCACGAAAATGAGCTTCAATGCGTGAGACGATCTCTTGCTCCCGCGCTTGCAACTGAGGTTGCCACCCTGGCGTGGCAATGAGGTCACGGCGGTGCACGAGGAGCTCTTCATCAAACGCCCATTGCAGCAGCACTTCAAACCCCTTGGGTGCCAATTTATCGGAAATCTGCGCCTGCAGAGTCGCACGTGGCATACCATGACGCAATGGATGTTGAGCGTGATAGTGACGAATAATTTCCGGTAGTTGCTGCTTCCAGCTACGCAGGCGTTCACTGCTGACCCACTGTTCAGCCAGCAGTTCGACCCGCCCCTGCTCACGCAATTTTTCCAGCCCGGCCAGGAGTTGATCCCGACCGGTACCGGTTTGTTTTTCAAGCTCTTTCAAACGCGCCACTTGCAGTTCATCAAGTTTCTGCAACCAGAAACCCAAATCTCCTGAAACCAGTTCCTGCAAACGCTGGGTGACCTCGGGGCGAAAGCGCTTGTGCTTCTGCGGCTCGGCGTCAACGACGACCCCTCCGCCAATAGTGTGCATTGGAGAATAGGAACGGATAATGAAGCGGTCACCGCGATGCGCCAGAACCGGCTGATCCAGGGCTAACTGCACCAGAGCCTGCTGCCCACCTTCCATTTTTTCGCGATCCAGCAGCACAACTCGAGCAACACTGCGACCGGTTCCCAGATGAAAGTGAACAGGATCACGAAATTTCAGTGGCCACGGCACATCAGGCAATAACTGCAATTGAACATCGATGCGCTGGGTCGCGTTAAATAACCCCGGAGTGCCCAGCACCGACCCGCGCGGGATTTGTTCCCGATTGATACCCGCCAGATTCAGGGCAACGCGCTGGCCGGCAACCACCTGGCTGACCTGCTGATCATGCACCTGGGCTTCGCGTACCCGCGCGCTGACCCCGGCGGGTAGAATTTCGAGACTGTCACCAGTTGCGATGGTACCACTGTTGAGGGTACCGGTAACAACGGTACCGAAACCACTGATACTGAAACAACGGTCAACCGGCAAACGCACCGCGCCGCTGTTATCGCGCGGTTCAACCTTTCGCAATTGCTGTCGAATGGTCTCCAATAGATCTTCCAGACCTTCACCGGCCAGTGCCGAAACCCGACAACAGGGAGCCTTTTCCAAAAAGGTGCCGGTTACTTGTTCTCGTACCTCTTCTTCGACAATATCGAGCCAGTCAGCTTCGACCAGATCACATTTAGAGATAACCAGAATACCATTCTGAAGTTTGAGCAGTTCCATGATCTGCAGATGCTCTCGAGTCTGTTGCATCACCCCTTCGTTGGCATCAACCACAAGCAGAACCAGGTCGATACCGGCGATACCACTGAGCATCTGCGGGATAAATTTTTCGTGTCCGGGCACATCGACAACCCCGGCAATCTGACCGTTTTGCAGATCGAGACGGGCAAAACCGAGTTCGATGGAAATACCCCGTTTTTTTTCTTCGGCCAGGCGGTCGGTCTCAACTCCGGTCAGCGCCCTGATCAGTGCTGTTTTCCCATGATCAACGTGGCCGGCGGTGCCGATGATGTAATGTCCCTGACGGTTCAGCACGGATCTTCCCCCGGTAACGCCGCCAGCAGCAATTGCACCAGCAGACAATCTTCTAACGCAAATACGGCACGCAGATTCACCCACAAAGCATCATCGTGAATACGGGCAATCAGCGCCGGCGTATAATTTCTCAAGCGCGCCGCAAGGTCAGCAACACTGACGTGATGGGGCCTGATGGCAACCGCCCAGTCCGCTAGTTCAGTCAAAGGCATCGCCCCACCACCAACGCGCGACAGGTCTTCAACCAACTCTATTTCCGCCGCGATTCCCTCTTCCAGTAAGCGCTGATAAAGTACTCCACAGCGTTTTTTCTGTTGCTGCAGATCAGCAGCAAACATGGTCAGAATCGGCACCTCACTGCGGGCCCGGCGTGGTTGCAGATAGAGCCGCAATGTTGCTTCGAGTGCGGCCAGGGTCAGTTTATCAATACGCAAAGCGCGCGCCAGCGGGTGTTTGGCAATTTTCCTGATGAGATCCTTACGCCCGACAATGAGGCCAGCCTGGGGGCCACCCAGCAGTTTATCACCACTGAAGGTTACCACATCAACCCCGGAACGAACCACCTCGCCGACGGTTGGCTCAGGACAGAGTCCATAGGAACTTAAATCGGTGAGCAGGCCGCTTCCCAGATCTTCCATGACTATCAACTGATGCTCGCGACCAAGGGCGACCAACTCAGCAGATGACACATCGCCAGTGAAGCCGACAATCCGATAGTTGCTGGTATGAACCTTCAGCAGAATCGCCGTCTGTTCACAGATAGCCTGAGTATAATCGTGCAGATGGGTACGATTGGTACTACCCACTTCACGTAACAATACCCCACCGGCTTCCATCACTTCGGGAATCCGAAAGGCTCCGCCAATTTCCACCAGCTCACCACGGGACACAATGGCTTCACGATCGCGCCCCAGAGCCGTTAATGCCAGCAACACCGCACCGGCATTATTATTAACCACCAGAGCGGCTTCAGCGCCGGTCAACCGACAGAGTAAACTCTCAACATGGCTGAAGCGCTCACCGCGCTTGCCGTTGTTCATGTCCATTTCGAGGGTGGAATAGCCGGCGGCGACATCGTTAATCGCCCGCAAGGCCTGTGGTGCCAGGGGCGCCCGCCCGAGGTTGGTGTGTAATAGAGTGCCGGTAGCATTGATGACTTTACGCAAAGAAGGCTTGAGCAGATCACGACAATGAATTGCCGTAGCCTGGGCGATGGCAACAGGCTCCAGATCTGCGAGTGAAACAGCAGAGGCTCCACCGGATATTAATTGACGGCGCAAGGAATCGATCTGTATCTGCACAGCTTCTGCCAAAATATCTGAAGACAGCAGTTCCGCCAGCTCTTGCAGTTCCTCCTCGCGTAACACCCGATCAACTGCCGGAAGGTTTCGTAGCAGATTTTGTCGTTCGCTCATACGCATCCCTTTGTTGATAATAGATCCCATCATTGACGTGGATATCAGCCATTATACTGCGTATTTTTCAGCGCCCGGAGTCTAGCACGACCACAGCCGGATGGCTAGACCACAAGAGCCGGGCGCTGATACCAATTGGTTTTTTCCTGTTGACAGGTTAACCGGGGGTTTGTTATAACTCGCGCACTGAAATGGGGCTGTAGCTCAGTTGGGAGAGCGTTTGACTGGCAGTCAAAAGGTCCGCGGTTCGATCCCGCGTAGCTCCACCATAAAAAGTATAAGGGGTCAGCTTTAGAGCTGACCTTTTTTTTTGGGGTTAAGTCCATCTTACGTTATTGTGTCGGCTATGAAAACCATCAGCTTTCCCCTGACAACCTTTGATCCGCTGGCACTGTACCTGCGCTGTGTTCCGGCTGGCCCCGGCTTGCTTGAATCCCTCAATCCTCTGCCTAAAACCGGGCGTTATTCCATCGTCCCCCTGCGCTGGCGGGAACAATACCTCCTCAACAACAAGCAATTGCACTGGAACGACCCCAACGGTCAGCACGGTTGTTCAGACCAACCATTAGCATCCCTGGCTCAGATTCTTGCCGAACGCCGCTGTCCAACCGCGGCAGAAACCCCCTTCCCCGGTGGCTTCTTTGGCTTTTTCAGTTACGATCTGGCCGGACAGATTGAGGATTTACCGTTTCGCGCGACCCGCGACCTTCCCCTTGCTGATCTGTACCTGACCTGGGTTGATGTGACGGCCACTTACGACCACCATCAGCAATTGTTGACACTTGCTACCCTCGATGACAGTGTCGACCTGGTCTACTGGCAGGGACAGGTGATTTTTTCTCAACAGAGCCCACCACCGGAAACTCCTTTGTGCCTGCGTCAGGAGCCTCAAGGGATCATGACGGAGCAGGAATTTATTGTCAGGGTCAAACGCGCTAAGGATTACATCGTGGCTGGAGATGTCTATCAGGTCAACCTCTCCTGTCGTTTTGATGCGGTCATTGATGGATCAGCCGATGAGCTTTACCAGCGCTTACGGCAAGCTAACCCGGCTCCCTTTGCCTGTCTGCTCAAGTTTGACGATGTTGAGATCATTTCCAGCTCGCCGGAACGTCTGGTGTCTCTTCGTGACGGAATCGCCCAGACCCGTCCCATCGCCGGAACCCGTCCGCGCGGTTTTACCCCGCCGGAAGATCATCAGCTTGGCAAGGAACTCCTCGGTCACCCCAAAGAACGAGCAGAACACATCATGCTCCTCGACCTGGAACGCAACGACCTGGGCAAAGTCTGTCAGAGTGGCTCGGTGGTGGTTGATGAACTGATGGTTTTGGAGCGTTATTCCCATGTCACCCACATTGTCTCCAATGTCAGTGGCCAGTTGCGTCCCGATTGCACCGCCATTGACCTGCTCAAGGCAACCTTTCCCGGCGGTACCATCACCGGCGTCCCAAAAAAACGCTGCATGGAGATCATTGACGAGCTCGAACCGGTAGGACGGGGCAGCTATACCGGCAGCGCCGGTTATATCAGCGCCTGCGGCAGCATGGATCTGAACATCCTGATCCGTGGCTTTCAACGTATCGGTAATCACTTGAGTTATCAGACCGGCGCCGGGATTGTCGCTGACTCGGTACCCGAACAGGAATGGCAGGAGTGTCTACACAAAGGCAAAGCTCTGTCTGACCTGCTCCACAGTCTGGAGAAATGATTTATGCTGGTCTGCCTTAACGGACAATTTATCCCTGATGAACAAACCCGCCTTGACCTCAATGATGGCAGTTTTCTCTATGGCGACAGCCTTTTTGAGACGATCAAGGCACGTTATCACCATCTTCTCCTCCTCGATCAGCATCTAGAGCGGATTGAACAGGCGGCACGACTGCTGGAATTTCCCTATCCGCGAACACAGATCAGATCCGCTTGCGACCGGCTGGCTGAACGCCTGACCACTCCGACCGCACGCATCCGCTTGACATTAAGCCGGGGGTCTTACCATGGACTTGTTCACCCTGATCGGAATCAGGGATGGTTTCTGCTCACGGCTGCTCCCTATGAAGAGAGAGATGATCATACCCGCCACCAGGGGATCAACTGCTGCCTGGCACCCAACCAGCGTGTCAATCCTTTTTCCCACTTGCCACAGCTGAAACATGGCAACTATGCCGATTGCCTCTACGCCCGCAACCATGCCCACCGCCAACAGGCCGACGAAGCCCTGTTTGTCGATCAAAACGGCAACCTCCTCGAAGGAACCACCAGCAACCTCTTTGCCGTCATCGACAATCAGCTCGTCACCCCACCCCTCGGCAACCTGGTGCTGAACGGCATCATGCGTAAACAAGTGCTGGAATCAGCGCATGAACTTGGCCTCCCCTGTGTTGAGCGCCCCTTGCCCCTGGCTGAGGCCATTAACGCCACCGAACTCTTTATCTGCAACTCCCTGATCGACGTAGTGCCGGTCAATATTATCGATGACAGCAGGATACGACGGGGAGACTGTTGGAAACAAATCTACAATCGCATTTCCCTGCGCATAGACCCTTGACAAACAAATCTTGCTCACTATAATCGTCGAACCATGCCGAAGTGGTGGAATTGGTAGACACGTCGGTCTCAAACACCGATGGCGCGAGCCGTGCCGGTTCGATTCCGGCCTTCGGTACCATTTACAGCAAAAAGCCTCTGGTTCGCCAGGGGCTTTTTTGTGTCTATAGTTGTCCGAACAACATCTCAATAAGTCTATTTTATTTTTTAATATCAGTTATTTATAGATTCCGGCCACGGGCTGGATCCTGTTGAGGAAAGACAGAAAGAGACGCTGCTGAATCGACTCAGCCAGGACAACACGTTCAGAAGGATAGCCCTTGAGCGGCACAGCCAACAGATAAGCCTGGCGGAGAAAACGAAAATTTTTCATATCCGGCGCCTCGATACCCCCACACTCAAGGATCTACGCATTATTTTTAACATCAGTGGCTGCAGAAATTATGCAGATTCTTACGGGCGCCAGCGTACATCGTCAAAGCGCTTAATATATTTCATCTGTGATTTTTAATTCCGTATTGTCAATAACATCTGATTTCATATCTCGGAGCCGTATCTGCTGATCCAGCAGAAAGTTTGCCTGATAGATCAAGCAAATGGCAATGTTGGCCAAAAACTCGGCAGAGCGGGTATCGAAAACTCTCTGTAGATCTCATAGGTCGTATGGGACTTATTGCCAAGCTGTTTTTATTTTACCCTGCCGGAAGCGTTGAGCAAAGATGATACAGCCATATGACAAAAGGGATGGGCGGAGTCATTTTGTCCGTGGATGAGTAGTAGTGCTTTGCTTAGCTCCAAATTTCACACCACTGGCCAGCGCACGCATTCTGCCCTTGTATGAGCGCTCCTAAGGTACCCCTCCCCTTTTTTTCAAACGCTCCGATGTCAGCAAGAATATTGAATTGGAGACGGCCATAGATCGATATGGTATCAATTCCTTTTTCCAGCACCAGCAGATCGACATGTTTGCCCTCAAACTTTTGACCGATGTTGGCAAGATCCACAACGGATCGGGTTATCGTCCAGCGCACGAACGTATTTGGAGAATATGCGTGTATCACGAAGAGGAAGGGGAAATGTGTCGCGAACTGCCCAATCCTGGTCCTGGTAGCCTGATCGCGCTTCCTTTGCAGAAACAGCCAAGAGACTTGGGTCGCAGTGTGTTTGTCAATGATCACCTACAGTCGTACCCAGACCAGTGGGTTTTTCTGACATCCATTCGTCCAATGTCTCGGCGGGATCTGGAAGATGCTATTCTGCGGGCCATCAGCGGTCTTCATCCACTGGATGTGGCTTTTTCAGCCGAGGAGAAATGCAACCCTTGACAGCATCCATCACCTGCGGCAATGCCCTGCAGAACATAAATAAATGAGAAAATTTTATTTCGTCAATTTTGACTGTTTTTTCAGCGCTGAGGTACTATGTAATAAAGTCGCTCCCTCTTCATTGATGGTACCATTCTTCAGTTGAACTCTTGGGGTGCTATAACATCAATAAAAAGGTTGGCCTGGTTATGAGAAAATTACTATTTCATTCGATGTGCCTGCTGATACTAGTTTTTATCTGGTGCGGCAGCAGCATTGCGGAAAACAGCAACGCTGGTGGAAGACAACCAACCCTTACCTTAGGTCTGGGTTCGATGATAAGCACTAATCCCTATCGGGGTGCCGACAGGAAGATTCTAGCCTTACCCTTATTGGCCTATGAAGGAGAGCGTTTTTTTGTGCGAGGCACCAATGGCGGATATCACCTTGTTAAGCAAAACAACTTCACCCTGTCCCTGCTCAGCACCTATCGTATGGCTGGCTATGACAGTGGCGACAGCGATTTTCTGCGAGGAATGGCGGATCGCGACGGGACACTGGAGGCCGGGCTACAGGTCTCTTTGGCAACAGACCTTGGTCGATTCAGCGCCACACTGCTAAGTGACGTACTTGACGAGCACAATGGCCATGAAGCCAAACTGACTTTCAGTAAGAGCTTTCCCCTGCAACATTTTTTCGTCAGTCCCTTTGTGTCTGCAATCTGGCAGAGTAGTCAGCTTGTCAATTATTACTATGGTGTCAGATCGGTAGAAGCATCGATTGCCCGCCCGGCATACCAGGTCGACAGCTCAGTACTCGTGCAGTTTGGTTTGATGGCGAACTATCTGTTCCGTGAGCACTGGTCAGTCAGTGGACGAATTGCCGTGACCCGTCTGGCTGACAAAATCAGCAAGAGCCCGATTGTTGAAGACAATCTTGTCACCAGTGCCTATGTCGGTATCGGTTATCAATTTTAGCTGAGAACCGGGCAATGGCGGCGTTAACACTTTTTGCCCCCGAATGAAGCCAGAGGCTATTTTACCTGGTCAATAACTTTTCTCACTACGAGCCACGCAGATATGTTTAAGGATCAGACAATCAAACATCAACACGGCCGATTATTGCTGGTGCTGCCCCTGCTGGCGTTATTGCAAGGCTGTGTTTATGGCATGCTTGATCTGGCCGTGCCTGATGATGGCTATAGTGAGATCATCACCGCCCACTATGGCGATCATCCGCGCCAGCAACTTGATCTGTATCTGCCGGAACAAAAAAGAGCTGAAGCGCCAACCCTGGTGTTCTTTTATGGTGGAAGCTGGGCAAGAGGAAGTAAGGATAACTACCGTTTTATAGGTCAGGCTTTTGCCGAGGCAGGGTATCTGGTGGCGATTCCCAATTACCGCGTCTACCCAGAGCACCTGTTTCCTGATTTTATCGTCGATGGTGCTGATTCGTTGGCCTGGCTTGAACGGGAGGGCTTTGCTGACCGTGGAATCGTACTGATGGGCCATTCCGCTGGTGCCCATATCGCCGCCATGTTAGCCTACAACCCGACCTATGTGGAGGATAGCGGCGTTGACCATAAACTGATCATGGCACTGATCGGTTATGCCGGCCCCTATGATGATTTCGATCTCAGCAGCCGTAAATTACAGCGGATTTTTGCCCCGGCTATTCCGCTGGCGGTGTCGCGCCCCATTAATTTTGTCGATCAAAACAGCCCCGTCAGTCTATTGATTCATGGCCTTGGTGACAATACCGTTGTGGCTACACACAGCCAAAATCTGGCCGCCAAATTACACGCCCATGGGGTGACAGCCAAAACCCGTTTCTATCAGGACAATGGTCACGTTGCGGTGGTTGCCAGCCTGGCCCTGCCACTGCGCCGCTGGACGCCCGCCTTTACCGACACGCTGGACTTCCTTGCCGAATTGTCCAGAGAACCTTCCCTCAGTAGTAGTGCGTCCACTAACCCGCCACCTCGAAACGGGACTGTTTACAAACAACCCTAGGAGCCTAATGATGATACATCGAAACCCACTGGTTATCCTCATCATGATCATATTGTTTTCAGGAGCACATAGCGCCATGGCGATTGAAGAAGCCCCATACGAAGTCGTTAAAACCGCAGATTCTTTTGAGGTTCGGGATTATGCCCCCTATATCATCGCAGAGACTTATGTCAAAGGAAGCTTTGATGAAGCTGGGAGCAACGCATTCCGACGCCTGTTTCGTTACATCTCCGGTGAAAATCGGGCACAAGAAAAAATTGACATGACGGCCCCGGTTTCCCAGCAATCCGGCGAAAAAATTGACATGACTGCTCCTGTTGAGCAACAGAAGTCGGGAGAACAATGGGTGGTCAGCTTTATGATGCCCTCATCTTACGATATTGAAGCCCTACCCGTCCCTGACGATCCTCTGGTGACCCTGCGGCAAGTTCCTGCCAGACGGATGGCTACCATTCGCTACTCTGGGTTCTGGAGTGAAAAGAACTATCAGAAAAACAAGATAAAGCTGGACTCCTGGATTCAAAAAGAAAATCTGTCGGTTATCGGAGAGCCAATCTGGGCACGATACAACGCACCTTTCGTTCCCTGGTTTATGCGGCGCAATGAAATACTTGTTCCGGTCTTAAAATAATCTGATTAGCATCAATCTTCCGCTGATCAAAGCCTGAAGGCGAAAGCGTCACCCTGCACCCTCCCCCGGCAGCGGATCCTGGCCTTTCTGGGGTACCCTGAAACGCAGCCAGCTGATCAGGTTTAAGCAGGCCTTTATACGATCTCCCTACCGATGATCCAGGTAGGATAGATTGGATATTAGCTGTTTGTTCTGCATTCTGCTGTTTGCGGTGACCTGCGCCCACCGGGTGTGCATTCAACGTAAGGGAGCAGTTTAGCTGATGACTCGAACAGAAACTTCTGTTCCTCACATGCCGGTCACCAGAAAGTACCATAAAAACGGCACCCTCCTGCGCAAGATGAGTGGCTAGCCCTTTTCAGATAGGGATCTCGTATCTGTGCCGCAGGGTTGAATACCCACTATAGTGCAGATGCATCCTCGATGATGACTGGGTGCCGCAACACCGTTTGAGTGACCCAGGGCCTCAGTTTTGAAATCCTTCATCCCCTCAGGCCGCTGAGTCATGATGACTCCGCAAATGGCCATCATTATTGACAGCGAAACAAGGCAATAAGGACAAAGGCACGATGACAAAGTGTGATACCAACGTGAGATAGATACTGTACGACTCCCACTAATGAAACGATCCAGGCTGCCTTCCAATGCCGCTCAGGGCTGCGAACCTTAAAACCGATAAACGCGAGCGCGCGTAAGTCAAAATCCCCCAGATGTTGTTAGCATACCGAGGAAGGTTCCCAACGGCTTTGCTAAACGATGTCGCATGGACTCCCTTGAGCGCAGTACAAGGGAATCCTCCAAACCATACGGTAAGTGTCAGATACAGAGTCAACATCATACCGCCTCGGCAAGTGCCGTCACGGGCCAGTTGAAGATGCTTCCTTTTTTCACTATCAACGGTCGTTTCTTTTTCCCCGTTTCACGGATCCTTCGTGGGTTGATGTTTCCCGCCGTGGAGCAGCCTTTGCCGTGAAGGTCTCTGTCTTTTTCGTATTTTTACTCAATGCGATCATCCTCCTGGAAGGAGTCGATCAAACAAGCCTGTTTTTAAAGGTAATTATGGCTATAACTATCTCGGATATTGCATTCAACTCTGACTGAATCAATTCGTACAATTGCTGGTAGCCAAAAGTTTGCAGTGGTCTGCCGTTGACAAAGTAAATCGGGGGTTTTCTGTACATTGAGGTTCACATCGGCCATGTCCTGGGCAATCATATTGGCAATGGCGGGGTCAGTCATATCCTTTTTGGATTTGCTCGATATCCACGCCTGCTCTGGGAAGAATGTCCCCATAACTTTTCCGGTTGATAATTATGATGGTTGGCCCAGATGTTCTGGGTTTCAAACATCAGGTTCAGGGTTTCCTAGCATTTTCCTGTTTTGCAGCGGCTTCAAATAATTTAACAAAGTCGTCGGCACCGTCGTGGAATGGGGCGTAACGGCAGCACCAGTTTAATTTTTTCCGGGGTTGTCATTCATGATTTTTTTGACATAGGGAGTAAATGCTGCACAGGTTTCACAGGCCGGATCCATAAACTCAACCAGGTCACCTTGGCATCATCGCTACCGAGGGTCTTTGAATGATCTCTGACAAAAAATTTCAGCGTTCTCTGACGCCATGGAACCATACTTTTTTACTTGCTGATCTTGATAATAATTATTGCCGACCACAAAGGCTAAAACCAATACTACACAGGTGATTCCCTACAAGTGCATATTTCATTATGTTGTTCTCCCACTTTTAAAATAATTAACAGGGTGACAAGAGTTGAAAATGCGAAAATGACAACATGGGGATGGGAAATAAAACCGAATAGGTCAAAATATTACTGTTCAGTAGTAGGAAACACCCTGAGAACAGGGTTGAATGTTTTCCGGAATCATTCCCAGCGTAGAGCAACGTATGATAAAGAGCCGTCAATCCACCAGCGAGGGTCAGTGGTAGTGCGTATTTAATGACACTTTATCAAATGACGGGAACAGGCCCGCAGTGAAATAAAAGATTAACGGAAACATAAAGATCCGCTGATACCAGCAGAGGACACAGGGTTGATATTCTAAAACGGAACTGAAAATGCTGATCGTTGCCGAGATGCTGACCAGGGCCCAGCATAAGAACAGCAATCCAGTTAGTATTTGTAGCTTTATCAGATTGCGACATCAGTACATACTCCATAAAGATGGTAAAAATGGGTCATAGGCGCAGGATATCCGATGGCGAAGGCGACTCCTACGACGAACGTTCCAAAAATAAACAGCCGGCTTTTTGTTCCGTTGCAATCTTTATAGCTAAGTCAGTTTAACGCCTTTTCAACTCCAGGAATCTTTACGGATCAATCGCGCATGGGTGCTGTCTCTTTAATGACGGGAAACGCTAAGAACAATCTTTTTTTTCCAGGTTGTTTTGAGTAGTGCAAACGGGTTTAATGCAGAAGGACAACTGTACGCAGAACTTTTAACGTTTGAGATTCAGGAGTAGCCAGACCGAGATGGTTGGCTAAGTGTGTATTTCCTAAGCTCAGCTCAGGAATATGGGGAGACAGGTCGTGTCGGATGAACTTGCTAAGTTTTTGTTTAGCAGGTCGGTTTGTTTTGAGGAAGGAAGAACTGAAGTAAGTACTGGGAATCAAGGCAATTGTCACCAGGTGAAAAAGATAAACTGGCTGACTCAGGAATTTTTGAACTATGTTGAAACAGTTCGGAATCCGAAGAACAAATTGACCCAACATTTGCCGATCGGATTCACTTTCAAATGGGAGGAGTTTTCATCCGTATGGCACCAGAAAGTTGCATTGGCAGTGCCTAGGCTGAGCAGCATATAGATCAGCACCATCAATTGCATAACTCCTTTTTTCTGTAGAGCGCTAATCAGCATAAGTATTACCCGAAAGAAGAAAATTCCAAAGAAGACAAACAGGGTATGGCATGCCCAGCAGACAAAACGAGGGGAAAACTCCCTTTTTGTCTCTGCGCGTTTGCACACTTTAATCGCGATATGGATCTCAGGTATACTGGTCGCAATATTGATAGTGTATTTACAGAGTATTCACAGAGCAAAAGGATAAAATGATGAAACGGTATCTATTAGTGATGTCCACAGCGGTGATCATAGCGCTGGTGGGATTCCAACTGAATGCTTTCAGCAAAATGGATTCGAAATACGCCCCGGCCGACCCTGATCTGGCAATCGCCACCTTCGCTGGTGGCTGTTTCTGGTGTGTGGAAGAAGCCTTTGAAAAAGTCCCCGGTGTCATAGCGGCAGTATCGGGGTACAGCGGCGGCGACGAGAGGGATCCGAACTATCAGCAGGTTGTCGGCGGGCAAACTGGCCACACCGAGGCGGTGCAAGTCTATTATGACCCACAGGAGATCACCTACAAAGGACTGCTTCAGGCGCTGTGGCGGACAGCCAACCCGACGGATGCAGATGGCCAGTATGTCGATCGTGGCAAGCAATATCGCCCGGCGATTTTTTATCATGACCAGGAACAAAAACTGGCGGCAGAAGCCTCAGTGAAAGCATTGGAGGAATCCGGCCGCTATGAGGACCCGGTCGTGATAGAGATTGTTCCTTTCATGGCGTTCTACGATGCCGAGGAATACCACCAGGATTACTACAAGAAGAATCCTCTGCGCTACAAGTTCTACACCTTCAACTCGGGACGCTACCAGTTCATCGAAGAGATCTGGGGAGCAGATCAGCAAGTAGATTACTCCCGCTATCGTCCACAAAGCGGGGCGGGCTCTGAGCAGGATGAACGGGGCGAAGCGAACCAGCTGCATAGCCAGGTAGAGAGATTCAACCCCGCTACCTACGAAAAGCCGAGCGACGCTGCCCTCAAGGCTCGGCTGACCCGGGAGCAGTACAACGTCACCCAGAAAGACGGCACTGAACCCCCCTTCAGGAACGCCTACAATGATGAGAAGCGACCGGGTCTCTATGTGGATGTTGTGTCCGGTGAACCGTTGTTTTCCTCCCGCGACAAGTATGACTCCGGCACTGGCTGGCCCAGCTTTACCCGGCCAATCAACCCGGATTGGGTGGTTGAGCATGAGGACAGAAGCTTGTTTTCAGTGCGAACTGAAATCCGCAGCCGCTACGCAGACTCTCATTTGGGGCATGTGTTCAACGATGGTCCGGCGCCAACCGGACTGCGTTATTGCATGAACTCCGCGGCGCTGAAGTTCATCCCCATCGAGGAGATGGACGAGCAGGGCTACGGCGCACTGATCAGTGTAGTGAAAACCGGTAGCACTAAACCATAAAGTCAGAATCACACTTGTTACGCTCCGAGGAGAAGCAATGGTTCGTTGTACGATACTGACCCTCATCTTGTTTGTTGCCCTAGTCAGCCCTGTGGTGGCATCCCATGAAATCGGTCACGGCGGAAAAGTTAAAATCGGCTTTTTCTCTCTCGAACCAATCAGCTTTCCGGGTGAAAATGGTGAAGCGCTGGGATTTAGTCCCGACCTGCTCAAAAAAATCGCTGAACTAGAAGACTGGCAACCAATATTTATCCACGGGAGTTGGGGGGAAGGGATTGACCGTCTGGAAGCTGGCGAAATCGATTTGATGGTCAATGTGGCCTATACCGAAGAACGGGCCAAGAATCTGGATTACAACTACGAGCCCTCTATGCAGCTATGGGGTCAGGTATTCACTACGCCTAATTCAGGTATAAAATCAATTACAGATCTTGACGGCCAAAAAGTTGCCGTCCAGCGTCGCGGGATAAACGGACGGAACTTTGTAAAAACAACAACTGACCTAGGGGTCAATTGCGAAATTGTCACTTATGAAAACCTGGTCGAAGTGTTTGAGGCGGTAAAGGCAGGAGAAGTTGTCGCCGGAGTTTCTCCCCAGCATTATGGGCTGCTTAATGCGTCTAAATACGGCTTAGTCCCCAGTTCGATACAGTTCTCCCCATTCCCTATCTATTTTGCTGTTAAAAAAGGGCTGCACAGCGGGCTGCTCAGTCAAATTGATTCTTACCTGATCCGTTGGAAGGAAGACAAGGACTCCTATTATTACCAACGACTGAATTATTGGATGGACACCCAAAGGAGAGGTTCTATCATTCCCCGCTGGGTCGTTTTTGTCGTCGGTGGGTGCATCATTGCGCTACTTTTAAGCTATATCTTGAACCGTACCCTGCAAAATAAAATCATCCAAAGGACGTCTGAGTTATCTGAACAAAAGAGAAAACTTGAAGAGAGTGAAGCCAAGTTGCGCTTGCTCTTTAGTGAGTCGACCGACGCAGTTTTCATCATTGATCGGGGAACAGGAAAATACATTGATGCGAATCGCGCGGCTGAAGAACTGACCGGAAGATCACACGATGAGCTTCGAAAGCTAAAGACCAGCGATATTACTCCGGTTGACTCCACAGAGCGAATTGAGACCTTAAATAAAGAGTCGGGTTCTGTTGACTTGGGTGAGGTAGTCTACCTGCGCCCGGATGGTGTAGAGCGTATCGCCCTATTGAGTGCAATACCGATTAACGAAAATTTGAGCTATGGACTGGCGCGTGACATTACTGTTCGCAAACGTGCCGAAGAAGAGAGAATCAAACTGGAAACCCAGCTGCAGCAGGCCCACAAAATGGAAGCCATCGGCACTCTGGCTGGAGGCGTTGCTCACGATTTCAACAATATGCTCGGGGTCATTCTGGGCTACGCGCAATTGGCCATGCGCAAAGTCGGGCCGGACGCGCCGCTGTATGCCAATCTGGACGAAATCCGCAAAGCCGCCGAGCGTTCCGCCGACCTGACACGACAGCTCCTGGCCTTCGCCCGCAAGCAGACCGTGGCCCCGAAAGTGCTCGACCTCAACGAGACGGTGAATGGCATGATCAATATGCTGCGGCGTTTGATCGGCGAGGACTTGGACCTCGTCTGGCGACCGGGGAGAAATCTTAGTTCCGTTTTCATCGACCCATCACAGGTGGATCAGATCCTGACCAACCTGTGTGTCAACGCCCGGGACGCCATTGCTGATACGGGCAAGATCACCATCGAGACGGCCAGCGTCTCCTTAGATGACACTTACTGCGCCGACCATGCCGGTTTTCTCCCTGGCGAATTTGTGATACTGGCCGTGAGCGACGATGGATGCGGCATAGACGCCAACATCCTCGACCATATTTTCGAGCCCTTCTTCTCCACCAAAGAGATGGGCAAAGGCACCGGCCTGGGCCTGGCCACGGTCTACGGTATAGTGAAACAAAACAACGGCTTCATCAACGTCTACAGTGAACTAGATCACGGGACAACCTTCAAGATCTATCTGCCACAACACGCGGCCGAGACTGACCCTCGGTCTGAACAGGAACAGATCCCGGTCACGGCAGCAGGTGGCGAGACCATCCTGCTGGTGGAGGATGAACCGGCCATCCTGGAAATGACCACAATCATGCTGGAAGAAATGGGCTATGCCGTGCTGGCAGCCGGGTCACCGGGAGCGGCCATCGGCCTTGCACGGGAACACTTGGGCCGGATCGACTTGCTCATAACTGACGTGGTTATGCCGGAGATGAACGGGCGCGATCTGGCCGGGAACATCATGGCCATGCATCCCGATATCAGGGGCCTGTTCATGTCGGGCTACACGGCCAATGTTATCGCTCACCACGGCGTACTGAACCCCGGCGTTCACTTTCTTCAGAAACCCTTCTCGATGAAAGACATGGCCTCCAAGATCAGGGAAGCGCTGAAGAGCGGAAAGCTACCCAAAGTTATCTCTTGAGATTGATGATCGTGATGATGTCATCCACCTCGTTGAAGAACAGGTTGATGTGGCCATTCGTATCGGTCACCTACAAGAATCCGGCTGGATCGTTTGCGAAAATTGGTGATCTTCAGGAAATGATCGTCACTTCACCAAGCTATTTTGACCGCTATGGAAGACCAATTTTACCTCTCCAAACACCATAAGATGATTCATAAGACACAACCACCTTCCTGCTAATGACAGTTTCATGGGGTCGAGCCAGACCCGGCACGTGAATACATTTGGCAGACGACCCTCTGATGCATAATTTCCTGGTGCATTTCGTTCCCATATAAAAATCGTATCTGCTCAGCACCTGATAGGGGATCCTATCGCTTTTCGTCATCCATGACCGCTTGTTGTCGCCGTCCATGGCGACAAACACCCTTGCCACAGGAACCCCCGATCCTGCGAAAAGTCTACTGCTGAATAGTTTCAATAATCTAGCAGATCAAAAAATAAGTGTTTTTTAATTGACATTTTATAAAATATTGTTATGGTGACAATTGTTGACTATATGAATGTGGTTTTAATTGACCAATCAAAACCATTATGGTGATGTATGGCTGGGTGGTGAATCTGAATCAAATTGGCTTGTTAAAGGATTATTAGTGCTTTCAAGATTGGAAGGGAGGACCACATGACCACTGTCGATGAATCGAACCAGGAGCGCTTATTTACAATGGATGAGGATTCCATGGAAGGGATGTACTTAACCTTTGACCTTGCCAACGAGGGTTACGGTCTGGAGATCCGCCACGTGATCGAGATCATCGGCATCCAGCCGATCACCGCGGTGCCTGATCTGCCTGATCATGTCATCGGGGTGCTGAACCTGCGCGGCAAGGTGATTCCGATCATCGATGTACGTCGTCGCTTCGGCTTGCCTCACCGTGATCACGATGAACGTACCTGTATCGTCGTGGTGAATGTCAATGACAACTCTGTTGGTCTGGTCGTGGACAAG
>JAGYPB010000110.1 GCA_018399135.1 Deltaproteobacteria bacterium
GAATGATGAATCAGGTCGTGTATGTTGCGGCCGACAATCTGGTCTGCGCTGTCATAACCCAGGATGCGGACGCAGGCCGCATTGCAGAAGGTGCAGACTCCCTGTGGGTCAACTCCATAAATCGCTTCGGCGGTGGAATCAAGCAGCAAACAAATCATGTCTTTGCTTTGTTGCAGTGCCTCTTCCGCCTGCCGGCGTTCGGTGATGTCCTGGATCGAACACACAACCCGGTTGACTTGACCTTGTTCATCGTGGAGGGGTGCTGCATTGATGCTGAGGATTTTCCGGGGGCCATCTGGCAGGGTAATGGCGTGCTGGATGTCATAGACGGCCTTTCCGGTTGCCATGACCTGACAAAAGGGCAAACGTTTGTCGGCAAATGATGATCCGTTAACATCGGTGATCTGCCATTTGAGATCATTGTAGCCGAGGGCTTCAATGGCAGATTTTTCCAGGCCGAAGAGTTGTTCGGCATGACGATTTGCAAAGGCAATCTTACCGTCACGGTTCATTATGGTGATAGCAACCGGACCATCCTCAATGACGCGCTCCGAGAGTTCCCGCGCCACCCGCAATTCGCTGTCGTGCCGTTTGTGTTCACTAATATCGCTCACAACGATCATTAATTCATTCGTGTAATTTTCTGTGCTCACACTGATACTGCGTTTTGCCGTGATGTGCGCGTAGAAGGGTTTCGTGTTGTGACGCTTGATCTGCACCTCGATGTGCTTATCGGCAGGGTTGTGAAACAAGGAACGAAAACGTGACCGGAAAACCCGGGCATCCACTGTCTCCAGGGTTTCGGCAAAGGGAACTCCGCGAAAATCGACGTCCGGCCGCTTGAGCATAGCGCGCCAGGTCGCGTTGGTTCGACGGATAATCCCGGCCGCATCCACAAGGACATACCCCACCGGAGCATGTTCGTAAAGCTCGACATAGCTGTCACGCACCTTCTGCAGTGACAGTTGCGTGCGGCGCAACTCCTCATTCTGCAGTTCGAGTTCCGCCTGATAGATCGCAAGTTCGTGATGCAATTTGTTAATGTCATCGATATCCGCCGGCAACATATTTTCACTGCCCCGGGCAAGCAGCTCCTCTGCCCGCATGCGCAGAGCTTCGTTAACGTTTGACCTTTCTGCACTCATCACGAGATCTCCTTCATCATCCCCACCTGGGGCGGCATCTGCAGTTGCAACAGCTGATTGGCAGCAGCATGGCACAACATCTGATGTTCATCACCCATTGACAGGCACACAAGACATTCATGAAGTAGCTGCAAAAACATCTTGAACCAGTTACCTCGATTCGTTGAATCAGTCGCTTATCGACAAAGTAGCGTTTCGATCCCGCAAACTGGAAGCCGGTTTTGACGGTAAAAAAGTGCCTGAAAGTGGTTTAGATCGTCTTTTGATATGGTTGAGGCTTCCATAAAGCCTCAGGTCTTGCCGATACGTTGTAGGGCAAGATCAGTCGCAAATTGGATGTAAGGCTCATCAGGAAACCGCTCTTTTAAGCGACACAGGGTTGCGATGGAGGACTTGGTTCCTACCTCACCGAGGAGATCCAGCGCCAAACGGCAGACATTGAGATGAGGATCCCGGTCAATGACCCCGATCAGCCACTCCTCTACCTGGGGATGACGAAGAGATTCGAGAATATTGACGGCAAAAATCCGCACGTCAGAGACAGGATCGGCAAGAAGGATACGGATGATCGGTGCCACCTCATCCGGCAATCGCTTCATCGCCTCGATGGCCTCGTTGCGCAGTGCGACATCCTCACTGCGCAGACAGGGCACCAGACCCAGAACTGCTATTTCATTGCCCAGGTGAGTCAGGGTGGTAAAAATAACATCCCGTACCGATGGATCTTTTTCCAGGTGTAGATGATCGACCAGCACCCCGGCAAAATCAGGACATTCGAGGAGGTCTCGAGCCGCCCAACGGCGGACGGTCGGGTTGCTGTCAGCAAGTTGCCGGACCAAACCGGCACAATCCCGCCCCTGTTTTCGCTCTTCACTGTCAACCACCTTGGTTTTCTGATTTTTTGCCAAAGACATCGTCCCTCCTAATATCCGGCCCAGACTTGATCTGTGCGTCTATTTTATCCGCGAGCAGGATCAACGAAGCTCTGCCGGCATGCCAGATAGCTTTACCGAACACCCAGAAGTGGTTAGCACCGTCAGCTTGCCGCCACGAGGACCAACGCCTGGCAGCAACATCAGCCGTTTAAGAACAATTAATAATCAAGGATTATAGAGAGTGACAGATAGATGTCTATAGGGGAAAACCCGCGTTTACACTTGGTAAAGAAGAAAAAAGGGGTTTCCCTTGCCATAGTTTTGAGGGAAATTGACGTATAGAGAATAAATTGACTATTCTTGGGAGAGAGCAGAAGCTCACTGGCTGGACAAAGGGAGCTTGATCCTGAAGGTTGTTCCCTGGCCGGAGGTATTCGCAAGTTCAATAATACCACCAAGACGCTCTGCCGCATACCTGGCTATACCGAGGCCAAGTCCCATCCCGCGTTGACTGGCCGCGTTTTGTCCCCGGTAGAAATCATCAAACACCCGCTCCCGGTCTTCAGGCAGGATACCGATGCCCTGATTCTGAACTTCGAGTATCAGCCATGGTTCCTCTGTTGAAACACGCACAAAAACACAACCGGCGGGCAGAGAATATTGATAGGCATTGTCAACGATGTTTCCAAAAAGGCGACGAAAAATTGCCTCGTTCATCTGCACAACACCATGCCCATCCGGGAAAGAGAGCTGGAGGAATTGTCCGGTTGACCGCCCGGTGCTGACCTCTTCACAAATGATCCGGATAAGATTTTCGATGTCCTGCAAAGTCCACAACTCAAGATCTTCTCTATTTTCTCTTTGATTATAAGAAAGCAGGGTTTGAACCAATACAGTGAGCTGCGTTACCGCACTCCTGATATGCTGATCCTGGGCCTTTCGCCGTTGTTCATCCAGATTGTCACCATAGCGGTCAAGGATATCAAAACTGCTGGTGATCAGTGACAAGGGAGTGCGGAACTCATGAGCGACGGTTCGCATCAACCGGTCCTTCTCCTGATCTGCCGAAATGGCCCTTTCCTTGGCCTTAACAATCGCCTCCGTTGCCCTCTGGCGCTCGGTGATATCAACAATACAACCGATATAGTGTCGGGATCCGCTACCTTTCTTATGCACCGCCACAGCATTTCCTTGCACAACCACGACATTCCCGTCCGGGTGTACAAGCCGGTATTCAGCGAAAAACTCCTTGCCCTCGCCCACGCCAGCGAACCAGGCATCGACAACGCGTGGGCGATCTTCGTCATGAAGGGCCGATAACCACCCCTCATCAAGCGCGGACGTCTCGGACAATCCGGTAATCTCACACCATTTCTTATTGACGAAGGCGCAGCGTCCCTCGGCATTGGTTTGAAAAATGCCGACCGGCGCGTAATCGGCCAGCGTCCGGAACAGATTCCTGCTATCAAGGAGTTCCCGCGTTTTTTCCGCGACACGTTTTTCCAGGAGGGTATTAACCTCTCGTTCAGCATTCTTCAAATCGGTGATGTCGGTAGCAAATACACAAATACCAACTATTTCACCTGAATCGTTCTTTACAGGGACT
>JAGYPB010000111.1 GCA_018399135.1 Deltaproteobacteria bacterium
AATCCACAACAACGCCAGGCGGTAACCCACGGCACCGGCCCATTGCTGCTGCTCGCCGGCGCCGGTTCCGGCAAAACCCGGGTCATTACCTGCCGCATTGCCCACCTGGTGCAACAGGGAACCAGTCCTGAACACATTCTGGCGGTAACCTTTACCAACAAGGCGGCGCGCGAGATGCGTGAACGGGTGCAGGAGATGACCGGCCGCAGCGCCGTCAAGGGGATGACCATCTCCACCTTCCATTCCCTCGGCGTACAGATTCTCAAAAGTCACATTGATCGCCTCGGTTTCAAGCGCAATTTTTCCATCTATGCCGGCAGTGACCAACTGCGCCTGATCCGTGAACTGCTGCGCGACACCGGTGCTGACAGCAGCAACCGCGATGCCGAGCAAATTCTCTGGCGGATTTCCGCAGCCAAGAACCGGCTGATTGATGCCGAGCAGTATCAACCCAACCTGCGCGATCCGCTTTGCCACCTTGTTGCCTCCATCTATCCGCGCTATCAGCGGGCACTAAAAGCCTACAACGCAGTTGATTTCGATGATCTGCTGCTACTGACGGTACGCTTGCTGAAAGAACAAAGCGATCTCCTGACGCACTATCAACAGCGCTTTGTTTACCAGATGGTCGACGAATATCAGGACACCAACCCGGTACAGTATCAACTGCTCAAGCTGTTGGCCGGTGGGCACAAAAATCTCTGTGTCGTTGGGGATGATGATCAATCTATTTACGCGTTTCGCGGTGCCGACATCAACAACATCATCGACTTTGAGAAGGACTTTCCCGGCACCCGCATTATCAAGCTGGAACAGAATTACCGTTCCAGCGGTAATATTCTGGCTGCGGCTAACCACCTTATCGCCAACAACCATCAGCGCCGCCCAAAAACCCTGTGGACCAGCAGTCAGGCAGGGCACAACATTGATTATCTGCGCTGTGAGGACAGTGAAGACGAAGCACGTCAGGTGGTGGAGCTGATCCATGCCGAAAGCTTTAGTCATCAGCGGAAATTCAGCGACTTTGCCATCCTCTATCGCACCAACACCCAATCCCGAGCCTTTGAAGAACAGCTGCGCTACGACAACATCCCCTATGTACTGATTGGCGGCCAGCAGTTCTTTGACCGCAAGGAAATCCGCGACCTGGTGGCCTACCTGCGCACCATTCTCAATCCTGCTGACGAAGTGAACCTGCTGCGTATAATCAATTATCCGAAAAGGGGAATCGGAGAGAACAGCATTGATCAGATCATCCGACGCTCTGCGGAAGAGAACACCAGCATCTGGAAATTGCTGCAACAACCTGAACGATTCGACGGTATGGGGCAGCGTACCCTGACATCCATCGCTGAGTTTGTCGCTCTGATCAAAAACTATCAGAGCAAGTTCAAAAACCCTTTGCGTCTACTCGACACCCTGCGCGATCTGCTGAACGAGCTGAAGCTGGCTGATGAAATCTACCGCCAGGAAAAAGATCCGCAAACGGCCCAGCGTCGGGTTGAAAACCAGAATGAAATTCTCAACTCCCTGGCCGGCTATATCGAACGCAACGAACGTCCCGGTCTTGCCGGCTTTGTCGATGCCATTTCCCTGCTCGATGCCGATCCGGCGGGCAAGGACGACAAGGAAAAGTTGCTGTCAAGCAATACAGTGACACTGATGAGCCTGCATTCCAGCAAGGGACTGGAGTTTCCAGTGGTTTTTCTGGTAGGAATGGAAGAAGGATTTTTGCCCCACAAAAAGTCGATTGATGTGAATTGTGACCTCGACGAAGAACGCCGCCTCTGCTATGTCGGCATCACCCGCGCCGAACAACGGCTGGTGCTCCTCGGAGCCCGTCAGCGCCGCAAGCATGGCAAACTGGAACTGCGCGAGCCCAGCCGCTTCCTGACGGAGTTACCCCAGCAACTGCTGACCAGTCGTCAGGCCGGGGTTCCAGCCAACGGAGGGGAAGAACAGGAAGAAAAAAGCGCCAATCAGTTTTTTCAGCAGATGCAGCAACTACTGGGGTAAGCTGGGCGCGACTCAATATCACCTTGTTAACAGGAGACGTTCATTATGGCTACAGTTGAAGTAAGTTTTCCCGGCGGCGTTCAGGTCGCCGCCCGTGTCGGAGATTTTGATATTCTCACCGATCAACCGTTGGAAGATGGTGGTGAAGGTGCTGCACCCTCCCCTTACGATCTGTTTTTAAGCTCAGTGGCCACTTGCGCCGGCTTCTACGCCTTGCGCTTCTGTCAACAACGCCAACTGGCGACTGAGGGGTTGGCCATAGAGCTGGATATCGACCGCCACCCTGACACCAGGCGGCTGGAACGTATCAGAATGAAGCTGAGCCTGCCAACCGATTTTCCGGAAAAATACCAGCGGGCGATCCTGCGCAGCATGGATCAATGTTCGGTCAAAAAGGCGCTGAGCGATCCGCCCGAAATTGAACTGTCCGTTGGCTGAAATCCTATATCTGATTGAGCAGTTTCAGTTCCTTGGGATGTGGGTTCAAATAATACTGCTGCTTTAAATACGGCTGATTATATTTACGGATATAGTGGTTGAACAGGGTCAAGGGAACAATCAACGGCACCAACCCCTGGCGATAATTTTCGATCAGCTCCACCATCTCCAGCTTTTCATCGCCGGCAAGGTCACGCTTGAAGTAGCCCATGATATGCTGCAACACATTGACGTGTTTTTTCTCTGTAGTTTTCAAGCGCAAGGCGGTCATCAACTCAACCAGATAAAGTGTACGTAAATCCATCAGGGAATGCTCACGCCCAGCCGCCACCAGCTTGCCCATCTGCCGATAGTGCTGCTGGCTGTGGGACATAATCAACAGCTTGTGGCGCGTGTGAAAATCCACCAGCCGCCCAAGGGTGAAGCCCGCGGCAAGCATCTGACGCCAGCGCTTGAGGACAAAAATCGCTGTAATAAAATTCTCACGTAAGCGCGGATCATTCAGGCGCCCCTCCTCTTCCACCGGCAACAGAGGAAAATGTTCCATAAAGTGGCGGGCAAACACCCCGACCCCGACCTTTTTCGGCACACTGTTGCGATCATAAAGCTTGACCCGCTCCATGCCGCTGCTCGGCGACTTGGACTTGAAGACAAAACCGTCAAGCTGATCCTGCTCCAGTTGTTTAACCCGCCCCTGTGCCCAGCTCTCCATCCGCTCAGTGATATCTTCCCCACTCCGCGAAAAGACCAGACGCACCCGCTGCTCTTCATTCTCAACCAGCCGCAAGGTTTCCCTCGGGATCGGCAAACCAACTTCAACCTCGGGGCATACCGGCACATACTCGACATATTCACCAAGAACATCCCGCAGATAACGATCCAGCTGATGACCGCCATCGTAACGCACCTGAGCGCCCAAAAGGCAAGAACTGATACCGAGTCGGATTTTATCATCCATGCTATAATCTCCTCGCTGGTTGAGTAGTGATAATCTGCTATATATTAACAAAAAGCGCCGCAAAAGAATCCATATTGCTGCAGGAGGCTGAAATGAACAACAACACCCCCAAAGCCAGGCCGAT
>JAGYPB010000112.1 GCA_018399135.1 Deltaproteobacteria bacterium
CAGCAAGCGGTCATGGATGACGAAAAGCGTCCCTTGACATAGGATCCCCGATCCGGTGCTGAACAGATACAACATCAGAAAGTCATACGCGCACCGAGGTAAAATCCACGGCCATGGATATCACCAGCTCCCAGCGCATCAACGCCAAGGCCTGTCTGCATGTTACCGTTGAATATGTTGAGAACTTCAAGAATCAAGGTCAGATGATAACGGTCGGTTTTGATTGCATCGAACTCTGCGGTTATATCGGTGGTTGACCCACCGGATATTTTTCCGGATTTGTAGGCGTGGGAGTACCCCCCTTCGGGATTAATCCAGAACCTACTGGAACGCCCCGTAATCGTACCATAGGGGGTATCGTCACTACTGTCTGAAACTAATCCCCTGGATGAGCCACGCCACCGTGTAACAGTATACAAACGCAAGTGATCATTTAAAAACCTGCTGCTTGTGCTTAAAGTCAATATCCAGGGTGAATTGTAATTTTCGGCAGGCATATCAGAACGAGAAATATATTCTCCATTGTAGAACACATAATCATAGTTATAATCGTATATTCCTAAGGTTCGGTTAGACACTACATCTGAATTATAGTAATCATTAAAACTAATAGTTTTTGACTTTGTTGCAGTCAACGACAAACGGTGAAAGCCGAAAGTTCCTAACCCGATATCGCGCTGGATAGAAAAATTTATTCCTCTGTATTCGCTTTTTCCATCGTTGGTTAAATAGAAAACATCACCATCATCGGACTTACTGATTAATTGTTTTTTATGTTTGCGCTGTATAACAGAAAAACTGTATTCAAAACCGAATAAAAATCCCGACAATTCTCCTGAAATCTCATCTGAATAAGGGGTTGATAGCCCGCTACTATTATAACGTTTACTGACGCCTATCTTCGGGTCGTGCGGCACTTCACTGCCATCAGGCTGGATATCGTATCTTTGTGTGATAATCGGCCGATAGCGGTGGAAAGCATAAGCGCTCAAATGCCGGCCATAGTAACGATTCGCACCAGCACCAACACGCAAAGCATTGTTTCCAAAAATATCATATTCAAACTTAAACCGTGGTGCGATGTCGGTGTTACGGGAAGAACGATCGTAGTCGACACGAACTCCGGGGCGCACCAGAAGCCTGTGCCATCCCAGCTCGAATTGCCCGTAGCCCCCAAGGTGGCTATTGTGCCTTGATTGTGAAATCTCTTCATAGGTTTGGATCGTTCTTCTGGTGGTCGTCACGGAATGCAACTCTATACCTTCGTTCCACATATCGATATGTTTATAGCCATATTCGAGACCTGCGGCATAATTTAAATAACCATTTTCTATATAGCGATCCGTCGAATCGAAACTAAAAGACACATTAGCTTCACGTGTTCTGTTGCTGGTATCACCAAGCCCACCGAACTTATCATCGGGTCCTGAATAGCGGAAGCTGGTCCTGCTATCGCGACTGAAACCATGCTGCGCCAAAACAGCTTTGCCTGTTAACAAACCAGCGTTAAAGGCATAATCAACCTGCGTAGCAAAGCGCCACGATCGATTCTCTACATACCACTCACTGTCACGAAAGGCATAGTCCCAGCGCAGTTCATTGTAGGGCGCGTAAGTCAGATCAAGGTTGATGTTCATTTCATGATGAGGTTGTAGATTTAACCGGGCGAAATAGTTCTCATTGGTGCGCTTCTGGCTATCCTTGAACTCCGTTCCGTTAGCCGTAATGCGAGTCAGTGGGACAGACGAATGATGGCGAGAATAGGACAGCAGCAGTGCTGCATAATCATTGATGGGTCCTTCGGCGCTTAGACCGGTACGGTAGGCTCTGAAGCGTGGCTGGTTATCAGGCTCGCGTGATTCCTCATCAACTTCACGCAGATCGAAGAAACGGTCTTCAGTATATCGCCCGAACAAGGTAAAACGCCATCGATCGGTAGCGGGAGTGCGCAACGTTGCATCAACCACACCTCCGACAAAACCACTATACTTAGCCGGCACATTACTGGAATAAACCTGTACCGATTCAATTAAAGAGGTGTCGTAAAAAATTGTAGTATCACCGCCTCCAACGGTTAAATTTGTCGCCGACCTCACATCATCCAAACCCGATGGGTTCAAGGTGTTAGTCACGCTCATCCCATCAATCATGAAATTATTTTCGTACGGATTGGCGCCCGAGATGGAAATTCGCGGCGGAGCGATTTCACCTACGGTCAGGCTTGACTGACGCTGATAATCATATTGAATCTGCGACATCCCCTTGAGGGCTTCGCTAAGAGAACCGCTGGCAGATGGCATCAACTCCAGGTCAGCACCTTCGATGGTCGTTACACCGGATTCGATGGAGGTGGCGTGGACAACGACTGGACTTAATATGTGCAGATCTCCAACAGTTTTGTGCTGGTCATCTTCAGGGACAAACTGCGAATCATCAGCCCACAGCGTAGGGGAATACAACAGCGCAATCATCACCAATAGAATTTTCACAACACATCGCTTTTTTCAGTTGTTGCTCACAGCCCCCCGATTTGAGCTGTTTTGTTAATGATCACTTTCCAGCCCCAGGCGACCAGCAATATCGGCACATGAGAGCCCCTTAACAAGCACCCTTTTGTGACGCGATGTGGCACCAGTGATCATATCTATGTCACGTACTGGAACGCGTAGCAGTTTTGCCAGAAATTTACAGCAACACGTGTTGGCTGAACCATCAACCGGGGCCGCGGTCAGCTTCACTTTAAGGGCACCATCGTGACTGCCGACCAGCTGGTTTTTTGATGACCGTGGCTGCACCTTAAGGGAAAGAATGACCCCATCCTCAGTTTCGGTGAGATAGGCAGACATCAATCCGGCAATTCATCATCCGTGATGCCCTCGGCAAACAAAACCTGTAATTTTTCTGGATGGTTTTGCAAATCGATCTGCAAGGTATCAATGTCCATGTCAAGAATCTGCTGATGATTGTCGATCATGGCGCGCAAGCTGTTTCTGAAGGAGTGCCTGATCCGTTTGATTTCCTGAATCTCACCAACCAGCTGGATCCGCCGCTCATTGGCATCGCGCAGAATCCGCTCCCCCTCAATGTGGGCCTCGGCAATAACTATTTCCGCGTCGCGGCGTGCCTGTTCTTTAAGTTCTTCGGTCATTTTCTGCGCAGTGACCAGGGTTTGCTGCAACAGTTTCTCACGCTCTCGCATCTGCTCTAACGAGGTTCTGGAGCGAGCCAAAGATTCCTTCAGTTCATTATTCTGGTGATATAAATGCTCCAGTTCATCAGCGAGCATCTCCAGAAACTGATCGACTGCCGTGGTATCATAACCAAACAGTCGACTTTTGAACCGCTGTTGCTGAATCTCGATAGGAGTAATACGCATAAATTGCCCTGCTTAAGTGCAAATAAATCAGGCTGCCAGGCGATACAAAAATCCGACCACCAATTGCTGCACAACCGAGAGAAGAAGTAACAAGGCAATCGGGGACAGATCCAACCCACCCATTTGCAGAAAAGGCAATACCCGCCGGA